>JAIRPZ010000189.1 GCA_031256755.1 Planctomycetaceae bacterium | reverse complement strand
GATGTTCGATGGGATTTCTTCAGCGTTCTCGGAAAAACGGCGCAAAAAAGCGGAGATTAAATACCAAAAGAAAAAACTCCGCTCCTTTTTCTTTTTCCGACCCGAAAGTCCGCCAATTCTGTGATGCTATGTGTGAAAAAAACATCGGAGAAATGGATCGGCTGATCGCCGAAGGTGTTGATGTGAATAGCATCGGAATAGCAAAGAAAGCGGTTCGCGATGAGACAAAAGGCAATGACTCAGACCGTTCAAAAAACACGTATTACATTAAAAGAACAAAAGTCACTTTATTGCATCAGGCAATTTTGCTAGGCGATAAAAAATCATCGAATGGCTGCTGCAACATGGTGCGGATCCTGATTTGGGAGACGTACCGGCTGTCATCGCTGCCGTCTCAGGCGTTTCACCTGTAAAATCCGGCAGATTGGAGATGATTGTTCAATCGGGAGCCGATTTGAATATCCGCAGTCTGGACGGCACGTATGCGGTCATCGAAGCAAAATTAAAGGCAAATTATGAAGAACTTCTTTATCTGTTAGAATCCGGCGCATGCTATGATCCTTCAACGCTTCCGGGCGGAGAATTGCAGCGGTTGTTTTACGCCTATTATTATAAGCCGGACCGGGAACATTCTTCCGCCCCAATGCCCAAAGAAGTGGTTCAAGTGACGAATTGGCTTAAAGCCCGCGGCGTGCAATTTAACAAACCCGTACCGCCCGAAGAAAGTACCAAACAACCGGAACCGTTCCGTGTAAACAACAAACTGCTCGAACTGCGGAAAAAGAACGCCGAAAAACAAAAGAAACCGCCAAACTAATTGAACAAAATAACGAAAATAGGGGGATTACCTGACATTGGTTTCGTCTCATCAGACGAGACAGATTATCTACGGAATGGAAAAGCGGACAAACACAGATAACCTGTAAATAGGCGTGGCATATATTTTATGAATGTTGTATCGGACTCATAAGAGTTTATTTGTTCATTCAGAAAAATCATTTAACAAACAACGATCCCGCTCCGATTGATAAACCGGTAAAGGATGGTTAAAATAACTTTACATAACTTGGCTTTTTTGCCGAATTCACACACTTACGGCGGTTTCGGTTATAGATATTTTCCCAAAAAACACTATACGGTCATTCGCCTCTCAAAGACGAAATTATCGAACAACATCAATAAAAACAGCAATGGAAAAGACGATGGATAAAGATCAGCGTATTGTGATTACCGGTGTCGGATTGACGGCTCCTAACGGCAACAATCTGACCGAGTTCCGTTCCGCTCTCCTGAACGGCAGAAGCGGTATTTCCCCCTACGAAATCCGCTATTTCGGCAAAACTCTTGCCGGTATCTGCCGTTTTGACGCAGCAAAATATCAAAAGAAAAAAGACATCCGGCGGGGAACGCGTGCGGGAAGTATTGCCGTTTATTGTGCCAACGAAGCCGTTGCCGACAGCGGTATTGACTGGCAAAATACCGACACATCGCAGGTCGGCGTGTTCATCGGCATTACAGAACATGGCAACGTGGAAACCGAAAATGAAATATACAACATTAAACAGTTTAATTACGACTGTTCCACGTGGTCGCATTTTCATAATCCTCGCACGGTTGCGAATAATCCTGCCGGCGAAGTCACGTTAAACATGCGGATTACCGGTCCGCATTACTGTTTGGGGGCGGCGTGTGCGGCGGGCAATGCCGGTTTGATTCAGGGCGTGCAAATGCTCCGTCTCGGCGAAGTGGATTTTGCTCTTGCCGGCGGGGTTTCGGAAAGTATTCATACATTCGGCATCTTTGCGGCGTTTGCTGCCGAAAACGCGCTGGCGGTTCACGATGACCCGGCAAAAGCGTCCCGCCCGTTTGACAAGAACCGCAGCGGCATTGTGATTTCCGAAGGGGGCTGCATTTTTACATTAGAACGTCTTTCGGATGCGCAAAAACGGGGTGCGAAAATCTACGGTGAAATTGTCGGATACGGAATGAACAGCGATGCGAGTGATTTTGTGCTGCCGAATCCTGACCGGCAGGCGGAATGTATGGTCAAGGCGTTGAAGAAAGCGTGTCTTGAACCGGAGCAGATTGACCTTATCAGCACGCACGCCACCGCAACGTCTTTGGGAGACATTCAGGAAATCGAAGCCGTCCGCAAGGTTTTTCAGAGCGGCGGGCATGCATCGGCCGGTCAGAAGACCTATATCAACAACACGAAAAGTTTCATCGGTCACGCAATGGGTGCGGTCGGCTGTTTGGAATTGGCGGGCAATTTACCGTCCTTTTCGGACGGCGTTATTCATCCGACGATTAACTGCGAAGACCTTGACCCGGCATGCGAGATTGACAATCTTGTCATCGGCACGCCGAAGGAAACCGGCAATGTCGAATACATTTTGAACAATTCTTTCGGCATGGTCGGCATCAACTCTGTGGTGATTGTCAAAAATCCGCATTGCTGAATCATCGGCTGTATACCGCGTTTCACAGGGGTTTTGCAACCACAGCCGTCCGCAGTATCTGTTTATGCTTTTTTATGCTTTGTCAGTTCCTTCATCTTCTTCGCCGTAAGTGGTGTAGTAGTAAGGAGTCACCGCGGCGAATTCCGCTCCGCACGTGTCCACCATTTTGCGGACAGCCGTCACACCGTATTCCAGCCGCCGCGCACGAACCCATTTTTCCGTCGTGTTGAGAATTTCAGCAAGACGGCGGTCCGAAAAACCAAGACGCTTTAAGCGAAGCAACTCCTCTTTGCTCAAATCATCAAGACGGCGGTCCGCGAGTTCCGTTTCAGTACGGACAAGTTCGGCAATGTGTTCCAAAAACCAAGGGTCAATGCCGGTTATCCGGTAGATTTTTTCCCAGTCCCCCCCTTGCCGGAATGCCGCCGCCACCTGAAAAAGCCGGTCGCGGGTCGGAATACTCATTTTACTGTACAGTTCATCAAGCGATGCCGGCGTATCGTCTGCACTGAAAAGTCCGAACCGACGGTTTTCCATCGAGCGAATCGTTTTGTGCAGTGCCTCTTTGAACGTCCTGCCGATGCCCATCGCTTCGCCGACGGACTTCATTTGAATCGAAAGCGTTTCACTGCCTTCGGGAAATTTCTCAAAAGCAAATCGGGGAATTTTCACCACCACATAATCAATCGTCGGCTCGAAGCAGACACTGGTAGTGCGGGTAATATCGTTACGTAATTCGTCCAGCGTGTAGCCGACAGCGACTTTGGCGGCGATTTTCGCAATCGGAAAACCGGTCGCTTTGCTTGCCAGTGCCGAAGAACGGCTGACTCGCGGATTCATTTCAATCACAACAAGCCGTCCGGTTTGGGGATTCTGGGCAAACTGAATGTTGCAGCCGCCGGTTTCGACACCGACTGCCCGGATGATTTTGAGAGAATCGTCCCGCATCTTTTGATATTCGCGGTCGGTCATCGTTTGCACCGGTGCAACCGTAATGGAATCGCCGGTGTGGACTCCCATCGGGTCAAGATTTTCAATGGAACAGACGACCACCACGTTGTCGTTTTTGTCGCGCATCATTTCCATTTCAAATTCTTTCCAGCCGGCAAGACATTCTTCGATAAGGACTTCGCTGACCATGCTTGCTGCCAGCCCGCCGGAGGCGATTTTTTCAAATTCCTCTTTGTTGTAAGCGATGCCGCCGCCGGTGCCGCCGAGCGTGAAAGCGGGACGGATAACGCAGGGCAAACCGATTTTTTCAAGGGCGGCATACGCTTCGTCCCGGTTTCGGGCGAGTTCGCTTTTCGGCAGGTCGATACCGGCATTGCGCATCGTTTCCCGAAAGAGGTCGCGGTCTTCGGCGCGGCGGATGACTTCGCGGTCGGCACCAATCATTTCGATACCGAGTTCATCGAGAATACCGGTATCGGCGACTTGCAGGGCGGTATTGAGGGCGGTTTGCCCGCCGAGTGTGGGGAGCAGTGCGTCGGGACGTTCTTTTCGGAGAACGGCGGCAACGTGTTCGGGGGTAATCGGCTCGATATAAGTCCGGTCTGCGCCGACGGTTTCAAACCGGTCGGGGTCGGTCATAATCGTGGCGGGATTGGAATTGATGAGAACGATTTCGTAACCCTCTTCGCGGAGGGCTTTACACGCTTGGGTGCCGGAATAATCGAACTCGCACGCCTGACCGATGATAATCGGTCCCGCGCCAATAATGCAAATCTTTTTAAGGTCAGTACGTTTGGGCATTGTTATAATTATTCTTTTTGTTTACTTGATGGGTTTTCGGTTTCTGATAACATCTCGTTGATAATAGCACAAATTTCGCTAATATCTGTTACCTTTGACATACGAATTCTGAAAGAATTAGAATCTGCCGGACGATGCTCATACCCTGAGAACACAATGGAATTCAGAAACCAACCAGTAAATAACAATATCAAGCCAATAATAAATTGACTAATAAATTGACTTACATATTGTCTATAAAAAATCCTCGTATATCGTTCCATTTCCATATTATCCCTTTATCCCTCCAACTGATATTTCTGTAAAATCTCCCGCCAAGCAGAAATATGAAACTCCTGCACTTCCGTTGATATATTTGCGTCTTCGACCAAATTCTGCGTGTATGATTTGATAAACTCCTTGTAGCCGTCAATAAACCGTAAATAATACTTCAAACTATACTGGATGCCGTTGGCGATTACGTCCAATCCAATGTCCTTTTGGATTTTTAGAACGAATTTTCCGATATACTGTTCCTCTTCCGTTGATACAAAATTATCCTTTGCCGTTGTCAAGATATAATACCGCTTTATCGGTGTTCCTTCGGACTTTTTTACAATATCAAAAATTAAATTGCGGTCAATCGGTATATTGTGTTTGATTTCCGCTATTTCAAACGGCGTATTGTCCGCGTTCCAAATTTCGACATCGCCGTATCCGTGTTTATCTGAAGAAGTATGAACATTCAGCGGACACAGTATTTTACCGTGGTATCGTTTAACTTGCTTAAACAACTGTTCATATACGGAGTAAATGGCAATGACGGGCAACCGGGAACTCCATTTACAAGCAAAATGTTTTTCCAACATTTCGAGAACTGTGTTGATGTTGATAATACCGAGAAAATCCGATGTTTCGATTGTATCATCAAAGACGGTCTTTTGCGTTAGCGACAATTCATACAACTTGATAAACACATAACGGATAACGTTTTGCGGGTTCACCGTTGCATTTTCGACTGCATCAATGATATTCAAGAAACTCGTTTTAACGGCACTGTCACGTATCGGCAAAATTTGCCCTGCCGTTTTCGTCCATTCAATCCTTGCACGAGTTGCCATCGTTAAGAAAGCGGACTCTTTATTTGCATACCTTGGAAAATGCAACTTGAAAAACGGAGCAGTAATATCCGTATCTAATCCTCTTGCTGAATATCCGTTAGAAAATTCTGCTTTATGCAAACGAATATCTTGTTCAGGATTGGTAATCTTCTTGATGCACGATGTTATCAACGCCGACATTAACGATTTGTTCTTGTCAATTTTGTCAATCAATATATCCACGTTTGCTGTAATTTCTTTCGGAAATTCCGGCAAGGTTTTAGCATTGACCATTTCCAATGCTTCTGTATAAAGTAATTGTAAAATTTCAGATGGAGTCATACGAACAATTCGCAGGAGTAAGTTGACGGTGTTTCGGTAAGCCGCTGTTCTGCATACGCAACATAATCTGGATGTATTTCAATTCCAATATAATTGCGTTTCATCCGTTTTGCAACAACGGCAGTTGTTCCCGAACCAAGAAACGGGTCAAGAACAACATCGCCCTCCTTTGTCAGCATTTTGATAATTTCCTGAACGATAAATTCGGGATACACTGCCGGATGAATGTTGCCCTTAATGGATTCAACCGTACTTTCAATCACGTCCCGCTTTAACGAATTGCCGTAAATCTTGATAATCGTAAAGCCCTTCGTATTGATTTGCGTCAATCGTCCGCCCGCTTGTCCGCCGTAAGGTAATGCGTGTATGCCTTTGATTTTCATACGGAAACTATCAAGCGTGCCGTTGCGGACATCGGCGATAACCGCATCTAATTCTTTAACTGCTAACCGTTTTTGCTCTGTTGTTAATTCAGAATTGTTAATCAATTCATAATACTTTTTTCCCAAATCGTTGCCCGGCATTTTTTTATTGCCGTTGCAGTATTTATCTTTGTATTCCAAAAACGCTTCACGGTTAAAATAATAATCATTGCTTTTCGCAAAGATAAAAAACGGTTCGGTCGAGGATATAAGTTTTCGCTGGTCTTGTTTCGGTGTCGGATTGAGTTTAACCCAAGTCAATTCATTGACAAGTTTGACGAGTTTCAACTGCTGCACTCCAAGAGCAAAGCGGTAAGGAACGAGCATTAAGCTGCCGTTGATATATTTATCACCTACGTTAAAAACGATTGTTCCTGTCGGCTTGACAACACGGACACATTGCCGAAAGATTTTAACGAGGTTGAAAACATATTCATCAATGTTTTTTTCGTTGCCGATGCCTTCGCCGCCGGCATATTCACGTTGTTGAAAATACGGCGGACTGGTGACAACAAGGTCAACGGAATCGGACGGAAGGTCGTGCAATTCTTCGTAGCAATCTCCGCAAATGATTGAATTTATATCGACTTCGGTCGTGTACATAAAAATTCCTTTTTCCTGTGCGTGATTTTAACACAGCCCTAAAAAATAATCAAGCCCCTGAATCGTCCGTATTTTGGCGAATTTATTTACCGATTTCGAGGGCTTTGCACGCTTGGGTGCCGGAATAATCGAACTCGCACGCCTGACCGATGATAATCTGTTCGGTTAATTTTTCCATTGCTCAAATAACGCGGGTGGAGATTGTTTCTTATTGGCGATAGTGTAATCTGTTTCTGCATTTTTCAACTCTGCCTGCTGATTGAACGGCGGGTCAAGAAACGTTATATCAATGCTTTGAGACAAGGTATTTAATGCGGACAAACAATGAGCAGTAAAAATACGGTAAGACATAAAATAACGACAAACGCTGATACGATTTCCAGTATAATATAATTTCCAAAATATACAAGTGATGTTTTTATAAAACGCTGGCGGTCAACTCAATTAAGCATACGCTTTCTTACGTTTTTCTTTTTGCGTTTTCGGAAACAGCGTCAACTGCGGTTTCTTCTTTGCCGTCCATTCTTCCACTTTTTTCTGATAAGCAGCA
>JAIRPZ010000144.1 GCA_031256755.1 Planctomycetaceae bacterium | reverse complement strand
GCCGACTTCAGCGGCAACGCCGGAACCGGCAACGCTTGCGCTGTTCGGTCTCGGTCTGACCGGTCTTGCAGTTCTTCGCCGCCGCCGGAAATAGCGGCAGCAAATGCGGGGACGGATTTCCGTCCTCCGCACTCTTTTTCGTTTTCCTCTTTTGATGACAAGCGGCTGCCGATTAACGATCACAAAGCATGTTGTTCAGGGAAAATTTGCCGGCAGCAATCGGAGATGGCGGATTGGTGAGACACCTTCATTTGTGGTACAATGAGTCCTTCCGGTTTTTTAACGCAATTCCTGTCGAAATTCAATGCTCTGGGAAGTCGAAATTTTACCCGCCGTCAATCAGCCCGATGTTCACGCCGAAGCCGTTCAACATGACGCTGCCGATCTCGGACTCGCCGCCGATTTGTCCTTGCAAACTTCTTACGGTTATCTCATCAGAACGGCAGATAGCGGACGGCAAACAATCGAAGAAATTGCGAAAAAACTCCTTGCCGATCCGGTGACGGAACAAGTTAAAGTCCGGGAAATTGTGCCGGAAAAACCGCCGTCTGCCGGTGAACCAATGGAAGAACACGTTTACGTTCTGCCGAAGCCGGGCGTAACCGATTCTGTTGCCGAAAATGCCCGGAAACTCCTCGCCGAATTCGGGCTGCAAACCGACACCGTGAGAACCTTTAAGAAATATCGCTTTAAGAGCGGAACGATCAGCCGCCCTGTGCTGATGAATATTGCCGGAAAACTGCTTGCCAATGATGCGGTTGAGCAAGTCGTTTACGGTGATTTATCAGACCGGCATGCAGCGATCCGCAGCACGGAACGCTCTGGTAGCACGTTTAAACTGACAACCGTACCGATCCGGCTGATGACCGATACCGATTTGCAGCAGTTGAGCAAAGAGGGGCAACTCTATCTTTCGCTGACCGAAATGCAGACGATCCAAACATTTTTCCGGCAACTTGACCGCGATCCGTCCGACATTGAACTCGAAACCATTGCCCAAACGTGGAGCGAACACTGTTCGCACAAAACGCTTGCGGGTAAAATTCATTTCACCCGCAAAGATGCGGACGGCTGCATCATCTACGATGAGTATTATGAAAATATGCTCAAAGAAACGATTTTTGCCGCAACGCAGCGGCTGCGGGAGGAAAATCCCGATGTTGACCGGCTTTGCGTCAGTGTTTTTTCCGACAACGCCGGTGTCGTTACCTTCGATAAAGACTACAACGTGTGTTTCAAAGTTGAGACGCACAATCATCCGTCCGCTCTTGAACCCTACGGCGGAGCCAATACCGGTCTGGGCGGTGTGATCCGCGATCCAATGGGAACCGGTCTCGGTGCCAAACCGATTGCTTCGACAGATGTATTCTGTTTTGCACCGCCGGACACCGATCCCGCCGAAATTCCTGACGGCGTGCTGCATCCCCGCCGTGTGATGAAAGGAGTTGTTTCCGGTGTTCGGGACTACGGAAACCGTATGGGCATTCCGACTGTGAACGGGGCGGTCTATTTTGACAAGCGGTATCTCGGTAATCCGCTGGTGTTTTGCGGCAATATCGGGATTTTACCGAAAAATAAATCTTTCAAGGAACCGAAACCGCACGATCTAATCGTTGCGGTCGGCGGGCGAACCGGTCGGGACGGGATTCACGGGGCAACGTTCAGCAGTGCCGAATTGACTCACGAAAGTGAATCGGTCAGCGGCGGAGCGGTGCAGATCGGCAATGCGATTACCGAAAAAATGGTGCTGGATGTAATGCTGCAAGCACGGGACAGGAATCTGTATCATGCGGTTACGGACTGCGGTGCCGGCGGATTTTCCAGTGCGGTCGGCGAAATGGGGGAAAAAATCGGTGCCGAAGTTGAACTTTCCAACGCCCCGCTGAAATATGAGGGATTGAGTTATACCGAAATTTGGATTTCTGAAGCACAGGAACGAATGGTGTTTGCTGTTCCGCCGGAAAAACGGGACGAATTCTGCGCACTTTGCGAGTCGGAAGATGTCGAAGCCGTTGTGCTGGGAACATTCGTGCCGACCGGCCGGTTAGTGCTGAAATATCAGGGACATCCGGTTGCCGATTTGGATATGCAGTTTTTGCATAACGGTCGTCCGCCGGTTGTCCGGGAAGCGGTCTATCAGGAAAAGCCGCTGCTGCCCCCGATGAGCGGAGGACATCCGCCTTCCGTCAGCATCTATTTGCCGCCGGTTGAGACACCTTTCAAGGAAACGCTGCTGAAGATCTTATCTTCGCTGAATGTGGCCAGCAAACACTGGATTATCCGGCAGTACGATCATGAAGTTCAGGGAGGCAGCGTGATTAAACCGCTGGTCGGTGTGAATAATGACGGTCCGGGCGATGCAGCGGTGATTCGTCCCCGTCTTGATTCTTATCGGGGATTGGCAGTTGCCTGCGGAATGAATCCGCTTTACGGCGATATTGATCCGTTTTTGATGGCGGCGGCGGCCATTGATGAGGCCGTCCGCAATGCCGTGGCGGTCGGTGCAGACCCGAAAACAATTGTGCTGCTCGACAACTTCTGCTGGGGAAACACGGAAAAACCGGAGGTCTTGGGATCGCTCGTGATGGCGGCAAAAGCATGCTATTACATGTCGGTTAACTTTGGTATGCCTTTTATCAGCGGCAAGGATAGTTTGAACAACGAATTTCGTCCGAAAATGAGCGGCGATACAATTGCTGTTCCTCCCACGCTCTTGATCTCGGCAATGGGACAGGTTGCCGATGTGCGGAAATGTGTCACGATGGATTTGAAAGCACCGGGCAATGTGCTGTATCAAATCGGCGGGACGCAGGCGGAGTTTGGCGGATCGCATTACAATTTAATGCGGGGCAAACCGGAAGAGGGAATGGTGCCATGGACGCGTATCGGAGCCGCGGCGGACGTGTATGCGGCGGTGCATCGGGCGATTACCGGCGGATTTGTGCGGAGTGTTCACGATTTAAGCGAGGGCGGATTGGCTGTTGCTGTTGCGGAAATGTGTTTTGCCGGCGGTTTCGGGGCGGACTTGACAGGTCATTTCGATGTCATTGCGTTGTTCAGCGAATCGAACAGCCGGTTTGTGATTGAAGTTGAACCGGAGAATGTACCGGATTTGGAAAATTGTTTTTCCGGTATCCCGATTTGCCGGTTAGGCACGGTCAGTGCGGAGCCGGTACTGCGTTTCGGGGATGCCTGTTCCGGCGGTTTTGAGGCGGACATTGCGGAACTCAAAGCGGCGTGGCAAAAGCCGCTGGATTGGTAAAACAATTTTGTAAACGGTTTCGGGTATTTATTCCGGCTTCAAAAGTTTGCCGAGCGGCTAGGCGAACAGAATTTTTTTTGTCGGGGGGGTATTTTTTTTGGGAAAAAAGGTATAATAAGGGACAGGGAGTAGGAGCGAGTTCCATTTTGGCGTTTTTCTGCTTCTGTCAGGAGAGGATTACGGAGGTTCAAATGAGTACAGATCAAGTCAATTATCCGTTTGTTCAGCGGCGCGGGATGAATCCGATACCGGGCGGGGTACCGCCGCAGGGACCGCCGGCAGGAGGAGAAAGACGTAACCAATTCGGAAACTGTTATGACGGTTTATCTCCGGATGCACAACAATTGGCGGAAGCGATAGATCAGTATAAATTGCAAAATCGCCGCCGTTTTATCACGTATGAGGAAATGCTCTCCGTTATTAAATCGCTGGGATACCACAAATAACGTCATGTGTTGCCGGGGTCATAGCTCAGTTGGGAGAGCGCGGCGTTTGCAACGCTGAGGTCGTCGGTTCAAGTCCGTCTGGCTCCATCAGAGGAGAGGGGAAGTTTTCCTCTCTTTTTGTCTTTTTTGTATCAATCTTCTTGATCGATCTCTTCGGTAAAACTACTCGGCAGCGGTGAAGCGATTCAATGGACGCAAAACGAAACCGGTTTAACGCTCCGAAAACCGGCAGAACTGCCGAAGTTCAAAACCATCGTATTTCGGGTCAAATGATTTCGCCGCAAGCGGGCAAGAACTACAGCGTCCCGCCCGCAATCCCCGTTAAACTTTTTCGTACCCCAGCCCTTTCAGCACAGCGAGAATTTCCGAACACGTCGGAAACTTATGTCCGCTTGCCCGTTTGAACTCATCCAGCGCGTTCATGAATTCCACTTCTTCCGGTAAATAATGCCGATCGCAAGTAATCGGATTGGTACGCCGCGGCGGTTTGGATTTTTTTGCTTCTTCGGCGGTCCCCGATTTCACTTTGCTGCCGGTATTCCCGAAACCAATCTTATTAAAAGAGCCGGCTGCGGGAATTTCGGAACTCTTATAAGGCAGCAGTGCTTCCGGGGCTACTTTTTTACGGGGTCTGCCGCATCGTTTGCGTTTGGACGGCAAAGCCGCGGTTTCATTCAGCAAGACCGCCGCAGTTCTCTTCGTTTTTCTGGACATGCCAACATCTCCGGGGGAAAGATTAAGGGGGCGGAGGTTCTGTCGGCTTGTTTTGCTGCCTTTTTTAACAATCATTGAAAATAAACGGATTCAACAAACTTTTCGGTTTGCGGAAAAAGACCGGTTGTATCGATTGTGCCGGCAATGCGGCAAAGAATTTTTGTTTTTTTGCAAATAATCCCATAAATTTATTGCAGAATTACGTAAGATACTGTATCCTCCTTGTCGGGCATGCGGCGGAGTCCGCGGAACCCGGATTTTTATTTTTCCAGAACCATGTCGGATTTAGTTTATGCCGAAATTGAAGAACTGGTGCGGAATGCTGAGTTGAGGACTGAACTCGAACCGTATACCGATGAATCAATGTGCAATATTTGCCTGCGGCATCGATCTTTACAGCATGAAAATGATTTTCTTGCCAGTATGCTTGATTGGGAAATCTCGCCGGCAGACCCGATTGCCCAGTGGTTTGAACCGGAATTGATTATGCCGGCACCGGAAAAACTTGACGACGACCAAATTGCGCATGCATTAAAATACATTGTCGGTAAGTTTTATGAAAAGCAGTTGGTTCTGGATTTTGCCGATCATCTTTCGGACAGGGAACTTTATACATTGATTTACAGTTTGATTCTTCCCTGCCGGGAGAAAAATTTGCGGCACCGCAACGGATATGTTCACTGGGATTGTTCCTGCGGCAATGTGGAAACATGGCTTCGGTATTACGCTTCGGATGAAGAACGCGAGCAGTACAGGATTTGCAGCGGTGAAGCGTTGCCGCCGAAAGAGGTGGCACCTTTCTACCGCGAAATGCCGCAGGGAACATTTTGATA
>JAIRPZ010000118.1 GCA_031256755.1 Planctomycetaceae bacterium | reverse complement strand
CCCGCAACCGGACAACAACTGCCCGATTGGATTACGCTCCGCAAGGAATAACTGTCGGCAAAAAGACAAACGTTGCTAACGGCGGAATAGTCGAGAACAAGTTAAACCCGTTTGACAAGAAACTGTTTAACTGGAAGGATTTATCCGCAACGGGAAAGAAAGTGCTTGATTTGTTTCGGGATTACTGTTGCAATACGATTAAATGGGAAGAGCGCGATACGGTTCTTGGAAGGAAAGTTTGGGAAGGTTTGTATCAGTATCACCGCATTGTCCCGCTGCCGAAAGAGTTAGTTGCGGCAATTGAAGAGTTGCGGCAAAGCGTTGAAAAGACGGCGTTGGAATTGTGCTTTTGAATACCAATGATATACAATTATAAATATACAAATTGAAAGAGTATTAGACATTGATAACCGTTATGTTTATGTAATAACGGGGCGTGATGCAAAGCGATTTTACAAGGACGGTAGATTCTGCCGTTTCTCAACGGAAGCGGAAGCCGCTGCTGCTTTGCAGGACAGTAAAGAACGAAACAGTTCTGCGGCCGCAGAGTGAGTGGCAGCAATTGAAGAATTGCGGATTGAAGCCGAAAACATTGCGTTAAAGTAGTGTTTTTAAGTGTCGGCAGTGTTCCAAATTTATGGTCTACTATTAAGAAAATTGCCGAATGGGCGTTTCCGCAGGGTTCCCCCCCTTTTTCTTGTTGCCTGCCGTCCTTTGCGGATGGCGGCAGGATATAATATGCATCTCGAAAGCGGGGGGACATACATCCCTCGTTTTGCGTTTTCGCTGTTTTAACGGCGGGTGAATGTTCGTCGCTCAAATACGCCCGTCCGGCAGGACTCCGGCAAGGACGGCGGCAATACCCTGCATAGACGCTTCCGCCGCTTCAAGTGCCGGCGGGAAATTCAACTCCCGAAGGACTTGCGATGTCAGCGGACTGATACTGACCAAACACGTCCGCCGCAGCCATTGACCGAACAGATTAACCAACGCTTTCGCCGCTGCCGGACTGGTTACCGTTACAAAATCAATTTTGCCGTGCCGAAATAAATCAACGATCTGCGGATCGGATTCTTTCCGGTCCGTACTCCTATAGACACTGATTTCCTTGACGGAACCGCCGGCTTCCGTTAATTTCTGATACAAAATATCCCGCCCGCGGTCAGCCCGGAGATGTAAAAAACGTTTGCCGTTTCCGGCTTCGCGGAGAAGGTCTGCCGCTGCAAATTCCGCCGCAAAAGTTTGCGGAACAATATCGGCATGTCGTCCGAGCCGTTCAAACAACGCCGCATCGGTTCCGCTGCCGGTCACGGCAATGCGGAGACCGCCGGCAGGAATCCGTTTTCCGGCACGGTCAAAAAACGAATGAACCCCGTTGGCACTGGAAAAAATGATCCAGTCAAATTGTCCTTGCAGAATCTGCTGAACGGTAAGATCGGTTTCTGCCCATGATTCCGGCGGCAGAATGTTGATGATCGGATGCCGCAGCACCCGGAATCCCAGCGATGTTAATTCGGTTTGCAGCGGGTCGGTCTGAATCCTGCCGGACTGCCGGATCGGACGGGTGATCAGCACGGTTCGTTGCGGCGGGAGAATTCTGCCGGCATTCTTCCGCATCAATTTTGTTACGGAAACTTTAATAGTGCCTGCGGATGGAACGCCGGTATTTCTTTGCGGCAGGATGACAAAATCGAATCCGCCGGAAATTGTGTTTTGTGTTTTCCGAAAACCCTCGCGTATGAGGCGTTTCCAGCGGTTGCGGACAACGGCGTTGCCGGCTTTCCGGGACACGGATAAGCCGAGCCGGTTTATCCCCGAATCGTTTTGCAAAGCGAAACAGATCAGGACATCATCGGAAGCGGTATTCCGTGCGGCATACACTTTTTGGAAATCCGCCGTTTTCCGCAGGCGGTTTTGTTTCGGCAGCGCAAGAGCATTCTTCATCGGCACTGATTCTAACACACGAAGCCGTTTTCCGGCAGAAGGCAGAACATTCCGCCGCCTGCTTTATGGTATAATCACTTTCCGTTTTTCCTCTGATTACTTTTCAAATACCTATGAAACCGAACCTTCGTTATCTTGTGACGGCAGCCCTTTTTTTCTGCATTTCTCTTCCCGTGTCAGGACAAACTCCGCCGCAAACATTGCCGGAACCGGGCAAGACCGCCGTTATCGTCATCGACATGTGGAACTTCCACTGGTGCATGACTGCCGCCCAACGCGTTGCCGCTATGGTGCCGCGAATGAATGCCGTCTTCAATGAAGCACGCAAAAAAGGGATGCTCATCATTTGGAATCCAAGCGATGTTGTCACCGCTTATGCCGGTACACCGCAATACGAAACTGCCGCAGCGATGCACGTCCTGCACCCGGTCAAAATGGGCGAATGGAAACGCCCGCAAATCAACGTCCGTTTCTCGGCAAAAGTCGGTCCCTGCCTTTGCGGACCCGGTATCAACTGCGGCGGAAATTGGGGCTGGGACGCAATGAATCCCGATTTGAAAGTTGACGAAAACGATTTATTTTCGGCATCCACCGGTGAGATTTTTTCCATTCTGAAAAACAAAGGAATCGAAAACGTGATTTACGCAGGAGTCCATACCAATATGTGCGTTTTCGGCAAACCGGGTGCATTGTCGCATCTCTATCCGCACGGATTTAACTGTTATCTTGCCCGGGACTTAAACGATGCCTTTACAAATTACGATCCGGCAAGGAATTACACGCCCGATGACGGAACCGCCGAAATCAACAAGAACCTGCAAGATGCCGGTATCGGTGTGATTAACCTCGGCGAACTGCTCGGAGTGAATGACGAAACGACCGGCATGGTGCGTTTTGCACCGTGGGGCAAAACCGACCGTCCCTATTTCTTCGACAAAGCAGCCGCAATATCGCTGACGAAACCGTTTTGCGGCAGCGGTGAAATCCGGTACACAACAGACGGCAGCGAACCGAAAAGTGATTCTGCGTTGTATGAGAAACCGCTGAAATTGGAAGCGACGACGCAGATTAAAGCAGCGGTTTTTGCCGACGGAAAAGTATCCGGCAAATCGGATGCCTATTTCGTGAAATTGCCGCCGGTGCCGTGCAAGCCGGATGTCTATCTTGACACCATGGACTATAAAGTCAACGAATATCTTCAGGGGAAAAACCGTACGCCATGTATGTGGCATCCGGTGAAAAACCAATCTTACGGCGATTCCGGTACAGACGGCAAGCCGCTGCGGATTCGCGGCAAGAATTATGAACATGGTCTCGGTTTCCGTGCGCCGTCAGGGATTTTTTACGACTTGACTCCAGAGTACAAGCGGTTTGTCGGACTGGCGGGTATAGATGAAAAATTGGTCGGACGCAACAACGGACGCGCCGTCGCCATGCACAGCAGCGTGATTTTCAGCATTTACATTGACGGTCAATTGGCTGGCGAGAGTCCGGTTATGCGGATGTCGCAGGAGCCGTGGCGGTTTGATATTCCGATTCCGCCGGACAGCAAGCGGTTAAGCATCAGTTGCCGCAATGCCGGTACAGTCAGCACTTATGATAACGGCAATTTGGTCGATGCGGGGTTTGTAAAATGAATACCGGTTTACTGTTTGCGGTCATTGCGGCGGTCTTTTTTCTTCCCTGCATGGGGCAAACGTTTTACGCACCGGGAACGGATATTTACTGGCTCCGTTTTCACCGTACCTTATTGGCAGTCATTGCCGGCGGCGGTCTTTCGCTTGCCGGTCTTGTCTTTCAAGCCATGTTTCGCAATCCGCTGGCAACGCCTTACACACTCGGCATAGCCAGCGGTGCCGCTTTCGGTGCCGCCGTATGTCTGCAAACCTCTCTGCGGCTTGGGCTGCCGGTGTTTATTGCGTCTGTGCCGACGGTTTCCTTCGGCGCATTCTGCGGAGCGTTGCTGGCCATGGGCATTGTCTCCCTGCTTTCCCGGTCAAGAGATGCGTCTTCGGAAAAAATGCTTCTTGCCGGCGTTGCCGTTAATTTTTTCTTTTCCAGCATGATTATTTTGTTACAATATCTTTCGGCTCCGCATGATGCGTTTCAAATACTGCGATGGACAATGGGGGGCGTGCAAAACGGTGCTGCTGCCGACAATATCCGGCTTGCACCGGTGATCCTGCTTTTAACGCTGTTTTTGTATGTTCATGCCCGGACGCTGAACGTTTTTGCAACAGGAAATAACCGGGCGGCTTCGCTTGGTGTGGACGTGTTCCGGTTTCGGGTAATGATGTTTCTCGCGGTGTCGCTGGCTGTAGGTGCAGCCGTTTCCGTCACCGGTCCGATTGGTTTTGTCGGATTGATTATTCCGCATATTGCCCGCCTCTTGAAAGGACCGGATCACCGGACGCTGATTTTTTCGACAGGATTATCAGGAGGATTATTTTTAGCCGTGTGCGATACCTTCGGACGTTCCGTTTTTTATCCGGCGGAACTGCCGGTCGGCATTATTACCAGTTTGCTGGGCGGACCGTTTTTCCTCTGGCTGCTGATAAGGAAGGAAAACCGCCGGAATCATTGAAAATTGATAATTAGAGAGACAGCAGATTGCAAACCGCAGACGGCAGCAAGAAAGATAATAATTAAAGAGCGGTAGGCAGTCCTTACCGGACGGGGGGCTGCTGCCGGCAGTATTTCGGACACACCTCAAAAATGCCCGTCTGAAGTTATCCGCCGAAGAGTTTCCCGACCTGATAAACCGTAACGGCAACAGTAAGGGCAAGCAGGTTTGTGTAGAACATCGCCGTCAGCATATACCTGATGTGTCCTGTTTCCCGCCAAATCACCGCACACGTCGCCGCACACGGATTGTACAACATGACAAACAGCAGCAGCACAAACGCTTTCAGCGGTGTCCAGTTCCCCTCGCCGCGGAGACGCTCCGCCAAACGCTTGCCCCGGTCGTCCAATGATGTATTGAAAATTTTCACCTCGTTATTTTCCTCATCCGGTTCCGCAGATTCGGCAATGCCGTACATCGTTGCCATCGTGCTGACGATCACTTCCTTTGCGGCAAAACCGCCGATCAGAGCAACATTGTCCCGCCAATCGAAACCGGCATACTGCGAAACCGGCTCGAAAAATTTTCCCATGACGGCGGCGTAAGACGTTTCCAACGCTTCCCCGTCCGGGTTTTCCGGCCGGGGATAATACATCAATGCCCACAGAATCACGCTGATCGCCAAAATAATCGTTCCCGCCTTTTTCACAAACCACCAACTCTGCAAGCCCGCCGTAAAAAAGATTTCCCGCAGTGTCGGCATTTGATACGCCGGCAGTTCGATAAGGAGAAATGACGTTTCCTCTTTTCGGAACCATCGTCCGAGCAGCACGCCGGCAAGAAGAGCAAACGACCACGAAATCAGAATGATGGCCGCCAGCATCACACTTTTGTAAGCGAGAAAAAATGCCGAAATAAGCAGTCCGTAGACCGGTACTTTCGCTCCGCAATTCATCAGCGGCAGCACCAAAATCGTGAGCAGCCGCTCCCGCTGCCCGCGCATCGTGCGGGTGGCCATCACGGCAGGCAGCGCACAGCCGCCGACAATACCGCCTGCCAGCACCATCGGGACAATACTTTGACCATGAAAACCGAAAAGACGCATGATTTTGTCAAGAACCACTACGACTCTCGCCATATAACCGCTTTGTTCCAAAAAGGCAACGAACAAAAAAATGAAAAAAATCGTCGGGACGAATGTCATCACTCCGCCGACACCGGCAATAATGCCGTCATAAATCAGCGACCGCAAATCGCCGTCCGGTAAATTCAGGGCGGCATCAAGTCCGGCGGGCAGCCAGACGGAAAAGAGGGAATCCACTGCACCGAGCGGCGTATTCCATTCAAACGCTCCGTCTTCGCTGAACCAAGGAAACCACGTCCAGCCGTCGGAAAGATTAAAAGCAAGGAAAAACATCAGAAAAAGAATGACTGCCACGCTGATTAAGCCGCCGGCGGGGTTGCACAAAACCTCGTCGAGACGATCGGAATGGCGGCGCGGCTTGGAAGAGCGGAACACCGTTTCGTTTTCGATTTTTTCGGCAAACTCGTTCCGTTTGGCGGCAATGATTTTTTGCGGCGAATCGCCGGCGTTCTCTTTTTCAAAAGTTTCGATTTTCCGCAGACACGTTTCTAAAAGTTCTTCCCAGCCCGGTTCGTGAAGATGATGCTGAATAATCCGTCTTGCTTCACGGTCGTTTTCGAGGAGTTTGATTGCCAGCCAGCGTGTCGGAAAATCTTGAGCGATCTGCGGTCTTTCGGCAAACAAGGCATCGAGTTCGGCGATCAGCGGTTCGAGACCGCCGTAATGAATTTTCCAATCGGCTTGTTTTTCGTGTTCGTGTTTCCGGGCGGTTTCGTTGATTTTCTGCCGCAGCAATTCGAGACCGGAACACGTTTCCGTTTCATTTTTTTGACACGGGTTCTGACAGCGGCAATGGGAACAAGAAGCGGGACGGCGTAATCCTCCTGATTCTCTTGCCACGGTCGGCACGACGGGGACACCGAGTAACTGTTCGAGTTTTCCGGTGTCGATTTGAAAGCCGCGCCGCCGGGCGATGTCCATCATATTGAGACACACGACCAGCGGGACTTGCAGTTCCCGCAGTTGAAAGGCGAGATAAAGATGACGGCGGAGATTCGCGGCATCGACCACGAGAACGACGGCTTCGGGACGTTCCAGCAGGAGAAAATCGCGGGTCACGCGTTCTTCTTGGGAATAAGAAGTGAGCGAGTATGTGCCGGGCAGGTCAACGATTTCGATGCGGAGTTTGCCGTCGTGATAATGCCCGGACTTTTTGGTTACGGTCACGCCGGGGTAGTTGGCGACGGTTTGGTGCAGACCGGTCAGATAGTTGAAGACGGTGGATTTTCCGGTATTCGGCTGCCCGGCAAGTGCGGCAAGGATTTCGTTATGTTCGTGCATGGGTATCGGTAAAAGGACATCTGTAAAAATCAAACTAATTTGAATTATACAACACAAAAACGGGCTGACAACCCCGTCCGCCGGTTTGGTCTGTTTTTTCTGACTTTTCCCGTTAAAAACGGTAAAAACGGCGTATCTTGCCGGATTATCCTTTGTTTTTTCTTTTTTTGAGTTCAGCGGGTTGCGGATTTTCTTTTTACAACCTACAATAAAACACAGTACCGGTCGTTTCACAAGAAGTGATTCGTTAAGTAAAAACAGCGGATCGGTCCAATTTGTTCCCCCCTTTATCGATCCTTTGCAAGAAGGAGAAAACAGCCATGAGAAACATTTTTTGCGGATTTTTATTCGTCTTTGCCGCTTTTGCCGGAAGTGAACCAGTATTTGGTGGCGGTACTATTTCCGTCAGCGGAACGCCCAAAACGGGACAAAAACTAACGGCAACATCAACCGGAACCTTTACCGGCAATTTTCTCTGGGTTTCGGCAAATGCTGAAACGGCGGCGGACTGGACAAAGATCACCAGCGGCATTGCCGGTACGCCCAACGAATTATGGGAAATGTTTGCCTCCCGCCTGACTCCGGTCACGAAAGGCGTTGCCGGTGCAAATAACAGCGAATTGACGCTTGATACTGCCCTTGCTGGTAAATACGTCTGGGTCGCACGAATTGATTCCTCCGGCAACTATGCCGCGAGTTCTCCGCTTGGTCCGGTTGCGGCAACGCCTCTGCCTGCCGGTTCTGTTTTTCTCGGCGGAATAACCGAAACGGGACAAATCCTCACCGCAACATCAAACGGTACTCTTACCGGCAATTTTGTCTGGACATCAGCGAATTCCAAAACGGCTGCGGAATCGGAATGGACTCCGTTCACCAGCGGCGTTGGGGGTACGAACAACAGCAAATTGACGCTCGGTGATGCTCTTGTGGGAAAATACGTCCGAGTAAGCCGAGGCGGTGTCGTAAGCGTTGCAGTCGGTCCGATTAAAGCAACGCCTGTTCCGTGTACCGTTTCTATCAGCGGAACGCCTAAAACAGGCGGAACCATTATGGTCACATCAACCGGTTCCCTCTCCGGCAATTTTATCTGGATGTCAGCTGCTTCTAAAACGGCAGCGGAATCGGAATGGAAACTGATCTCCAGCGGAGTATCCGGTGCGAACAACAGCGAATTGACACTCGTGAACTCTCTTGCCGGTCAATATATCCGGGCGGCCAGAGGCGGCGTGATGAGCAATGCCGTTGGTCCTGTGCTCATACCGTCTTCCATTTATGTTAATTTAACGCGTTATGCAGGACAAATACTCCTCACAGCCGAATCCTTCAGTAGTGAATTTGTTGGCGTTTTTCACTGGGAATATGCCGATTCCGCAGCAGCAAGAGAAAGGGAATGGATACCGATCACCCACAGCACCAGTGCTGTCGGAGTCATTTCCAAAACGAACAACAGCGAACTGACACTTTCGCGTCTCTTTGACGGTCTCTACATCCGGGCAAAAAGAACCACCGCGTCCGGCACAGTCATGGCGAGTGCGGCGGTAGGTCCGGTAATGTTCGTTTCTATTAGTGGAACACCCGAAGTGGGAAAAAAACTCGCGGCAGCATCCATTGGTGGTGGCTTCACCGGCATTTTTCTCTGGGAATCGGCTGATTCCGCAACGGCAACGGAATGGGAACCTGTCGACAGCGGTATAACCGGTACAGACAGCAGCGGACAGATAGACAACAGCGGATTGATACTCAATACTACCCTTGAAGGCAAATGGATTCGAGTCAAAAGAAACAATACCATTGCTGGCGAGGTTGTGAGTGATCCGGTCAAGATCGGTCCGCCATCCCCTGGTACAGTGTACATTGACGGAATACTTGAAACAAGAAAAACACTGACAGCCATCTCCGTTGATGGTCAATCCCCCTTCACCGG
>JAIRPZ010000095.1 GCA_031256755.1 Planctomycetaceae bacterium | reverse complement strand
GTTTCCGCAGAGGATTGCTGCCGGTGAGGCGGCACGGCATTTTGAGAAAAAGCGTCTGTCCCGCCTGCTGACAGGATAGCGGCAGAAACGAAAACGGCAAATATAATCGGCATTGATTGTTGCGGGTATCAATTACGCCGGCACAACCGCAAAACAGGAGCGGTGCGTTCAAAAGATGGTTATCTTCCCTCTGTGCAATGAGGTGCGTTTTCAATACACCGAAAGCATAACGCTGAAGACAAACCACGGACTATGCGCATACGCTCCCTCAACGGGAACGTGCAACTTTTCATAGTCCATTGATTATCTTCACATCGGCTTCCGCCGTTTGCACAGTAAAGACAGCCAATCCGCCTAATGACGGCTATTGAATTGCTGACGTAACTCTAAAATTTGTAATATTCGGAAATCTAATGAATCATTTTTAATCTGTCAAGAGCGGTTTTTCTGCCGGCACAGTACCGACTTTTCGAGAAAAGATTTTACCAAAACGGAATTCCGCTGCAAGAGGGGAGAAAAAATAAATTTCTCCGCCGCAAAAAATGCGGCTTGTCAATAGGGGATTGCCCATACCGCATGAATGCGGTATCATGCCCGAACCGTTAACGGATTGTTTGCGGATTGCCGCTTTTACGCCGAGTTTGCAGGGTATTATAAGTCTATTCGGAGTTAAAAAGTAGTGTACGGGCGGGATTAAAGTTATCGTGCAGTTCTTTTTGACGGACGGAAATTTACCCGTATCTTTATATCTTTCAGGAAACCCGGCAAGGCAATTTTTAAGACAGCACCGTTAATTTGCGGACACCGGATCCATGTCGTCCAACTTGCGGAAAATGTTTGCAAACACTTCTTCCCGCACGGATTCAACCGTTAAATCCCGATCTTCAAAGTACCGGAGCAGTTCAGATAACTGCCGCGTCAGTATGTCTGCCGGCTGTCCCTGTAATTCCAAAATCAATGCCCAGCAGGCAGAATCTTTGACAACCGATGACACCGACAGCACTGAAACCGTTCCCGCAGAATGTGCTGCCGGACAAAAATAATCATATAATCCCTCAAATCCCGACTGCGTCTTTTCGTAACATTTAAGACAAAAACAGCAGAAACGGAGAACATGTCCGCCGCCGGGAAGAAACCGGATCATTGCATCCGCCGCATGGTGTCCGAAACGTTCCGCCGTGTGATCAACCATCTCCGCCGTCCGCCGGATCAATTCCCTATGTCTGCCGAAATGACCAGCGGTCTTTTGGAAAAACCCGTTTTGCTGCCGGTATAAATCCGTAATGTCCTGATGAAGTTTTTTTGTATCAATAAGGTTCGCGTCCGTACCGCATTGACGTACCGCATCTTGAATAAGACCGGCAGCATTGCGGAATTGGCGTGCAAGACCATCGATTTCTCTGCCGGTCAATTTTTCCTTCGCCTGTTTGACCGCATGTTCCGCCGGAATTTCATGGTCAACTTCAATAAAATGATCTTCCGGTATACCGATTTCCTGCAACTTCGTTTTCCAATAGCGGCAGTGCTGCTCTATCGTTGCCGTTTCGCTGCGGTATCCTTTCCGCAATCTTTCACCGCACGTGAAAAGACACCATAAACCGCCGCCGGAATCATCACCGAACAAATCAATCATGTGCTTCAACGCCTTTGCCTGCCCGTCAAGCAATGTCGTATGAACGGCTGCCGTAATGATGATCCGCCATTCTGCATCGGTCTTCTGTGCCGACAAATGTTCCGTATCCGCATGCCAATCCAAACGAATATAAGCGGCAAGACCGAGTCGCTTATAAAAATCATCGGGAATCCGCGTGCCGATTTCAATAATACAGGTTTCGGAAAAGTGATGTGCCGTGCCGGGGATTTTCACCGCACGGCAGAGTTCCGGCATCATTTTTTGCCATATTGCCGAACCGTCTTCCGGTAATCCTGTTGATGCGGCTGCCGCAGCGTCACCGGCAACCACTGTATCAATGGGTGCGATCGGCTCCGCCCGGCGGGCTTCCGTGTTGCCGTGCGGCGTTATACGTTCCAATAACCGGCAAAAGTATTCGTCCTGCCAACGAGGATGAAAATCCCGGCGAAACCGTAAAGTTGTCAGCGCAGCACACAGACAAAGAAGAAAACGCGGCAGAATCATCCACACCAAAACGAGTCCGAGCAAAAAACGTCCGATGATGCGGTGGGTCTCCTGATCAGCCGAATCGGAACAAATCTTGCGGATGTCTTCTGCGGACGGTTTTACGGTGCCGGTGCAGGCATAAACAGCGGGGCTTAAACAGGCAACGCTGATGCGGATAAACGAACCATCCGCACCCGGATCACTGATTGTGCTTTTCAAATAAAATTCGTATCCCTGAAAAAAAAGACAGCACCACATAAAAACATAAAGCAGAAGAAGACCGGCAAGCCAGTACAGATTCGTGAGCGAGGAAACCAATGCGGAGAAAAAACGGGGCTTGGAACCGAAGAGTTGATAAATATCGGCAAACTGCCGGAGTGCTGCCGTTTTGAGCGGAAACCGTTGAATGACTTGACCGGCAGCCGTGCAAAACAGACCGGACTGCCGGGACAATCGGGACAAGAATCGCGGTTGTTTTCTGCCGGTATTTTCCGTCCCGTTTTTTCGGATCAAACCGCTGAAAACATTAACAACAAAGAGCGTAAGTGTCAGTAAAAACCAAAAAGAATGCCAGCCGAAAAAAAGGATAAATCCCATCAATGAGACCTTACCGGTCTGGGGTAAAATAGAGGCAAGCGATCCGAAACAGAGCAGCAATACGGCACCGGCGAGAATGATCCATGCGGCGACTGTTTTTGCATGTTTTAATGCTTTTTTGAGCGATTCGGCGGAGTATCCGGCTTTTTCCGGCAAGAGACGTTTGGCTCTGGCGGCGAGGAAAGCAGCGGGATCCCGCAGATTGCCGTACTCATCTTTTTCTTCGCCGGGGGCGGTCAGATGTTCTTCGTCAAAAAAAAGACCGCCAGCATTATCGGTTTTATTCCGCAGAAAAATCTCTTCCTTATTCTGTATCAGCAGAATACAGAGTTCGTCAATAAAGCGGTTTTTGCCGAACATCAGTTTTCTCCTTCCGTAACTTTCCGTACCAAGACCCTTCTAAAACATTCCTTGCCGTTGACAACTGCAATGTAAGATGCGTTTTTTTCAATAATTTTATATCCTTTTTCCAATAATCCGTTTAATATT
>JAIRPZ010000170.1 GCA_031256755.1 Planctomycetaceae bacterium | reverse complement strand
GCAAAATAAAGGCGTGTTTCTCCCATGCCGATCCGGTCCGCAAACCGTTCAAGCCATGCATGAAACCGGAGTTTTTCGAGAAAACGGTAAAACCGGACATACCATAATTTTTCCTTTTCTCCGAATTTTTCATTCGGGCGTGCCGCTGTAATTGTGGCACGTTTCCCGTAACTTCCATGTGTAAAAAGATTACCCCATTGACCGATCAGGAATAAGGAAGTGCTTAAACACTGCGATTGGACACGCTGAAATCCGCACCGTTCCAGCAGCATGCGTGCAGACGTTTCCGAAAACAAATGCAGATGAAACGGTGTCTGCCATTGAAACCAGAATCGTCCGAAAAAATAACGGCTGATGCATGGAAGATTGGGGATCGAAAAAATCAACTGTCCGCCCGGCTTCAGAACGGTACAGACTTTTCGTAACGTTTTTTCCGGGTCATTGCAATGCTCCAGCACCCAGTTCATCGTTACATAATCGAAGAAATTTTCTTCGTAAGGAGCATCATCGAAAAGTCCGTTAAAGACGTTAAAGCCGTATTTTGCGGCAATTTTTTGTGTATTGTCATCGGCTTCGCACCCGTAGACCTCGCAGCCGCGTTTTTGGTGATAGCCGAGCGATTCACAGTGACCGCAGCCGATGTCGAGAACCCGTGAATGAGGCGGCACCCAGCGGTGGCAGTAGGCATTATCGCCGTCAAGCCATGCAAGAAAGCCGCCGGTCTCTTTATACGGCTCATATTTTTCAAGATCAAATTGCGACCGGAGATAGTATTGCGAGTAGAGATCGGTCAGCATTTCCGGCGTGAATGTCTCCCGAAGAAAAACATGTCCGCACTCCCCGCAGCGGTCAAGATGAAACCAGCCCGGATAACCGAACATTGTGTCGTAATTCCTGAAAAGAAGCCGGACATTGTCCGAGCGGCAAATCGGGCAGGAACGATGATCCGTTCCCGTAAATTCACCCCCCCCCTTTTTTTTGTCTATTTTGACGCTCATCATGTTTTCTGTGTTCTTTGACAGTGTTATTTGATCCACCGGATCAGTGTTTGGTAAAGTTGATTCGGATCGATAGGTTTCGTGATGTGATCGTTCATACCGGCATCCAAACTGATGGATCGGTCGCTCGACATCGCATGAGCCGTCATCGCAATGACCGGCAAATTCGCCCACTTCGGATTTTTCCGCAATTCGTTGACGGCTTCTAATCCGTCCATTTCCGGCGTCTGAATATCCATCAAGACCGCCGCATAGGTATTGTATTTCAACAAATCCAGCGCAACTTTGCCGTTTTCGGCAATGTCCACGTCGAACCCTTTCATCCGCAGCAATTCCGAAGCCACCATCTGATTGATTTTGTTGTCTTCCGCCAGCAGAATCCGTTTGCCGTGAAGTTCCGGCGGGATGATCACGTCCCGGCTGATATTTTCTGCCCCGCCGGAAGAAGCGGTCATCAGCGAGGACTGCTCGCCTGCCGATTTCGGAAGATCAAATTCTGCGGTGAAATAAAATGTTGTGCCTTGCGATACAGTGCTTTCGACCCAAATTTTGCCGTGCATCATCTCAACGATATTTTTGCAGATCGTCAATCCTAAACCGGTACCGCCGAACTTCCGCGTTGTTGATGCGTCCGCCTGCATAAACGGCCGGAAGATGGCGGACATTTGTTTGGCCGTCATGCCGATACCGGTATCCGAGATCGAAAATTGCAGCGTGATTTTTTGACCATTCGATTCGATCTCGTCAATTTGTAATTCGACTTTTCCTTCTTTGGTAAATTTAACGGCATTGGTTAAAAGATTCACTAAAACCTGCTGAAGCCGGACATCATCGCCGACGAGCCGGATCGGCGATGCGGACAAGTCCGGCAGAACAAAATGCAGATTTTTGTTCTGTGCCGTATGTCCCACGATGGTATGCAGACCGTTGATCACGCTTCCCAGCGAAAAGACATGACTTTCCATCACCATCTTGCCCGCCTCGATTTTGGAAAAGTCCAGAATGTCGTTGATGATGCGCAGCAATAAATCAGCGGACTGATTCGCATTTTCAAGATACATCTGCTGTTTTGCGTTCAGTTCCGTTTGACGGGCAAGATGAATCATGCCGAGAACGGCATTCATCGGTGTACGGATTTCGTGGGACATGTTCGCCAGAAATTCGCTTTTCACCCGTGAGGATTCTTCGACTGCTTTTTTCGCTTCGGTCAATTCGTTGACAGATTGACGCAGTGCCAGTGCGTAGGCACGGGCATTCGATTCGGAATGCTGCAAACGGAAAATCAGCAGCAGACCGCCGAAAAACGTAATCATGGAAGCCGCAAAGAAAACATACGCATAGAATTTGGCATTTTGGATATTGCGGTACCACAGATCGGCAGGAAAATCGACTCCGACCATGCCTTCGAATTTGCCGTCCGGCGTGAACAGCGGATAAAATGCCGTAATCCAACTGCCCCACTTGTCCGTCAGCAGGTTAATGGCACCCGTGTGTTTGTTATAAACTTTCCGCATCGAATTGGGCAGCGGATAATCATAAAATTCGCCGATACGCGTCGGGCCTTCGTGTTTGTCAATTTCGTTGTTGTGATTGGCATCGGCAGGCGGAGAAACGACAAAATAGACCTTCTGCCCGTCATCGGTAAACCGCATGGTGTAGATGTAAGCGATGTGAACGGATTCGGCAACGCCCTGGGTCAGCACGTTGTAAAGCGACCGGAAGACCGGATCGTCTTCCGGTGTGCCGTTTTCGGCGCGTACCCGGAGTTGCAGCGTGCCGGACGGAGCGGCGAGTGTACATAATGTTTGCGAGCCGGAATAAACCGTTTGCCATGCCTCATTGTATTCTTCTGCCGTCACGCGGGTTTTATCCAACCGGTTCCACTGTAAACAGTAAGCCGTTGCGGACGGGACGGATTTCCACTGCACGGCGAGTTGTGTTTGCGGCTCGGCACCGTCCGATTCTTTGCGGAGCAGGGCGACGGCGTAAAGTTCCCATGGATTGTCGGCGGAGACCTCTGTTTGTTTGCCGGCGGCATCGAAACGCCGGACGGTCAAACCGGCAGGCGGCGGTAATTTTTCGATCGTTGCCGCAAGTTCTTCTTTTCCGCTGACGATGCCGCCGGGAGCGTCCGCTGCGCGGAGCGGCGCAGACGGAACGCTGTCTGCTGCGGCTGCCGCCGTTTCCGACCAATCGGAAAAGAAAAGTTCGTTTCCGGCTTGAATTTGATAATGTCCGAGTTTGGTGAAAAGAATGGCATACGCTTTGGCGGTTTCGGCGAAATAGTCCAGAAGTCCCTGCCGCTGAAAGCGGACCTGATGACCGAGATAGGAAACGCCGGCGGCGATGACAAGGATCAGGGCTGCCCACGCGACAACGAAAAACCAGCGCGACCGGCAGGATCGACACATGAGGACGGTCGCAACTCCCATGGCGATCACCGGAATCAGCACGAGAAGAACAATGTCAAAGAAATCGAAAACCTTAAAGTCAATAAAAGTCATAAGCCGCCGTTTTCCCAACTGCGCAGACGGAACAGTATAACGCAGATTTTTGTCAAAATCAAGCACAGAAATCCGCCGGATTGATTTTCCGCCGGTCAAAAGCCGGATGCGGAAAACGTACGCCGGTACGCCTTCTTCTTACACTGCCGCCGATTTCCGCTATAATTACTCCCCCTGCCTCAATGACCGAATTATCCGATGACCATCCGAACCTTTGGAGATGCTGTTGATTTACTGAAC
>JAIRPZ010000049.1 GCA_031256755.1 Planctomycetaceae bacterium | reverse complement strand
CGAAGCACTTCGGGAACCGCAATCGAACCGTCCTTTTGCTGGTACAGTTCCATAATCGCCACCAATGCCCGGCTAATAGCAATCGCTGTCCCATTGAGAGTGTGAACAAATTTCGTGCCTTTTTCCCCTTTGATTTTGTACCGGGCATTGAGACGGCGGGCTTGATAATCCGTACAGTTCGAGGTACTGGTCACTTCACCATATTCGCCGTTTTCGCCCCGACCGGGCATCCACGCCTCCAAGTCGAATTTCCGGTACGCCGGACCGCCGAGATCACCCGTTGCCGTATCAACCACCTGATACGGAATTCCCAATCCGTCAAAAATCTGACATTCCAAACTGAGCATTTCCTGATGCATCGCCTCGCTCTGTTCCGGCAACGTGAACGCAAACATTTCGACTTTCGTGAATTGATGCACCCGGTACAGCCCCCGCGAAGCCCGACCGGCAGCACCCGCCTCCGTGCGGAAACAATGCGAAATGCCGCAAAGCCGAATCGGCAGCGATTCCGCTTCCACCGTTTGTCCCGCCAGCATCCCGCCGAGCGGAATTTCCGCCGTTGCCACCAAACTCAAATCCGTTCCGTCAATGCTGTAAATCTGCGTTTCGGGACCCCGCGGAATATAACCGGTGCCTTGCAGCACGTCATTTCTCGCTAAATCCGGCGTAGTTGTCAACGTGAACCCCGCTTTTTGCAGAATCCCGACAGCATACCGCTGCAACGCAAGTTCAAGCAGCACCGCCTCGTTTTTCAGGAAATAAAAGCCGGCACCGGCAACTCTTGCACCGGCTTCGAAGTCAATTAAGTCAAGTTTTTCGCCGAGGACAACGTGGTCAACCGGCTTGAAATCGAATTTCGGAACAGGCGTTTTTCCCAAAGAACGGCGTAAATTGGACGCATCGGTTTCGCCGACAGGGGCATCAGGATGAGCCATATTCGGAATTGACCGCTGCACATAATCCAATTCCGTTTCGATTTTTTCGAGTTTTTCCCGCAATTCGCCGGTTTTATCCCGAAGAATACGCCCTTCTTCCTTTTTTAGTTCCCGTTCTTCGGCTGTTTTTGCCTGCCCGATGGACTTGGAAAGCGTATTGGCATCGGTCTGGATTTTTTCCAGTTCCTGCTGCAACGTTTTCCGGGCATTTTCAAGGGCAATAAAAAGGTCAATGTCGGCAGCAACGTGCCGGTTCCGGCAGTTTTGTTTTACGGACTCAGCGTTTTCGAGTATAAATCTACGGTCAAGCATACGAGGGACAGAGCAACAACAGTTAACGGCAGTTTCGGGAACAAACAACGCCGGTCATTGTAGTTTATCCGGCAATGCCGGTCAAGAGAAAAATTCGCAGAAAATAAAAACGGCGGACATATTGTCCGCCGCTCTCAAAACCATTCCGGTTCTTACTTTTCTTACTTCTTCCGTTTCCGCAAAACGGCAAGTCCTGCCAAACCAAGTCCGAACAACGCCAGCGTTGCCGGTTCCGGTGTTACCGGAGTAATCGTGGATTTGTTCTGATCGAACTTAATACCGAATAAGATATGATTTGTTAAAGGAGTATTCGTGAAATCGTAAACGAAGTCCAAAGTCACCTCGCCGATCAAATCCTTACCCGTTGCTAAAACGATTTCATACCAGCCCGCACCGCTTGCATCAATCTCATAAGCAACTTGCTCTCCGTTGATAAAAATACCGTACGGAGTCGACGAACTCAATATTGAAAAAGCAATATGCGCCATTGATGTCTTTGGATCGTCCAGCAGTTTTTCGATCTGGAAAGTCGTACCAAATTTCCAGATGTTACCTTTTTTGTTAAGCGGATCGGTTGTTTCGACCGCATATTTACCATCTACCAAGGTATTTTGCGCTATCCCGCCATCCCCTGTCGGTTCCGTTTCCGCAGCTTTCAAATAGTCGGACAGGTAGACCGTGTTCCCCTTTTGGGATGCCGGATCCAACGAGTCATAGTATCCCAACGTCCATGTATGGTAGTTAGGATCATTCGAATCGGTCTTATCCGAGAAAGCGACCGTGTCGCGTAAACCGGTAATGTTCCAGCCGGTTCCGTTGGCGTTGTCAGGGTTTAAGGAAAGGATCTCCGCCCGCAGGGGGAGTGAAACAACCGCAAGCACCGCCGCGGCGATGCACAAAGTCAGCAATTTTCTCATAATCGTTATTGTGTGTTAAGTTTAGGTTTCGTGTGAAAGAAATCAGGTTTCAGGACACTGCTGATGATAACAAAAAACATTTTTTTGTCAAGCCACTCCTGATGACCCTTCCTTGTGAAAATCCTCTCTGCAATATTTCCGTTAGCGAAAACAGTGAAAAGAAATCCTCTTGACTTTTATCCGCATATCTTGTGCCAAAAATTGAATTTTTCCTGATTTTATTTATAAAATCGCTGCAACTCTTGACTAACAAAGATATTAGAAAGTGTTTTAATTTTCGTGAAAATAAATCGGTTAGTGTGGGGATGCCGGTTTTATGTTGTAAAATGATACAAACGGTGTATTATTCTGCAAAAACTACATTATTTCATCGTGCGAACCCGCCGTTCTGCGGCGTGCTTCTCCCGTCTTGACGCGGTAAAAAAACGGAGTACAATGGGCGTTAATGTCGTTGCGGGAATGGCGGAATTGGCAGACGCGCCAGGTTGAGGGCCTGGTTGGGGCAACTCAGTGGAGGTTCAAATCCTCTTTCCCGCAGTATTGCAGATAATCTCCATCATCCACCGGTTAAGGTCGCGGAGCATTTCTTCTGTTAATTGTGTTGTGTCGGGATATTCGCGGGCTTCGGTCGCCATTCCTGCGGTGTGAAAAAGTTCCATCATTCGGTATGTTTCGCGGGCTGCGGCGGCATCGGCTCCCAGAAAGATCGAGAGATTCCGCGTTGTCCGCCAATTCGGAAGTATCCGGCAATCTGATGACGAATGTGGCATCGAATTTTTCCCGAAAGATGCTGCCCCTGCAAAACGGTTAGGATTTTGTGCCGCCAATTGTAATGCTGTTGTGCCGCCGGAGCCGAAACCGGCGATAAAAACCTTGTCCGGCGAAATGCTGCACCGCATTTGTGCCACTGCAATACAATCGAAAATTCGCTGTTCGATTTCTGTCCGGCGATGGGTATTTTGCCAGTCGTAAACCTCTTTCGGGCGGTGTAAAATTCCCGCGACACTCAAATCGAGAATCGGCGGCGGTGCGGAAGCGGCGGCGGACGGAAACCCGCGCGGGGCAACGGCGACATAATTCCGCACGCTGATTTGCGGCATAATCCGAATTAACTGATGTTCGTTTTCCCCTGCCGGATGCAGCCAAACCAGCAGCGGATATTTGTAGCCGGCTTCGTAGTGCATCGGCGAAAAGAGGATATGCGGCGGTGCAGTTCGTGTTCGGGCGGTTGTTGCGGGTTGGGCAAAATCGAGGATCACGTCGAGTTTTTCGGCGGTTTTTGCCTGCGGACGGCTCGGCTGTTCCGATATTTTTGTTTGGGGCGTTGTCGGTGTCGGGAAAAGTAGGGTACTCATCGCGTTTCGGCTGTATACGGCAAGGACTTTGCTCACCGGTACTATATCTTATTCCGCCGGATAAAGTCAAGACGGAATTTGTGCAAAGACAGCCCCCGCTCTGACGGCGGTTGATTTTTAACCATTTCCTTTGAGCCGTTCTTTGATAAACGCCAGCCGCCGGGCAAGTTCCGCCTCAAAACCCCGATCGGTCGGCTTGTAGTATTCCTTCTCCACGCCGAGATAGTCCTGCGCCGCAATGCCGTCCGCAAAATTATGGGCGTATTGATACTCTGTTTTCTGCGTGGAAGAAGGATCGTGCGTATCGCGAAGATGCCGCGGCACCGGAATCAGTCCCCCTTCCTGCACATCCTTTTTTGCGGCATAAATGGCTTCCGTTGCCGAATTCGATTTCGGCGCACACGCCAAATAGATGACCGTTTGCGCAAGATTCAACTGACATTCCGGCAGTCCGACCATTTCGCACGCCGTTGCCGCCGCAACCGCAAGCGGCAATGCCTGCGGATTGGCATTGCCGATGTCTTCGCTTGCCAAAATGACCAGCCGCCGGGCAAGAAACCGGATATCCTCGCCGGCAACGAGCATTTTCGCCAGCCAGTAAACCGCCGCATCAGGATCGCTTCCGCGGATACTTTTGATCAGCGCACTAATCGTATCATAATGGGAATCTCCGTCCCGGTCATAAGCCACTGCCTTTTTTTGCACCGATTCCGAAGCAAGTCCGCGGGTGAATTCCACCGGTGAACTGCCGCACGACAGCACGCCGATTTCGAGTGCCGAAAGCGCACGCCGGGCATCGCCGTCACAAATTTCCGCCAAAAAATCGAGTGCGTCTTCGTGCAGGTGAATGGCGAATTGCCCTAGCCCGCGATCTTTGTCCGCCGCCGCACGCCGGAGCAGTGTTTTGATATGTTCCTGCGTCAGCGGTTCAAACTGAAAAATCCGGCTCCGGCTTAATAGGGCATTATTGATGGTGAAATAAGGATTTTCGGTGGTGGCACCGGCAAGAATCACGATGCCGTTTTCAACATCGGGGAGCAAAACGTCCTGCTGGGCTTTATTGAACCGGTGGATTTCATCAATGAAAAGGAGCGTTTTCTGCTGCCGTACCGAGAGCCGGTCTGCCGCTTCGGTCAGGATTTCGCGGAGTTGTTTTACGCCGTCAGAAACCGCTGAAAGTTGCCGGAAGGTGCTTCGGCTGGAATAAGCGAGAAGATGAGCGAGGGTGGTTTTGCCTGTACCGGGCGGACCGTGAAAAATCACGGAACCGAGACGGTCGGCGGCGAGAAGACGGCGCAGCAGTTTCCCTTCGCCGAGAAAGTGTTCCTGCCCGATAAATTCATCGAGCGTTTGCGGACGCATTCGGGCGGCAAGCGGTTCGGCTTGCCGCCGGTTGCGGCGTTCCTGTTCGGAAAAAAGCGGCTGCACGGCAAAATCTTATGGTGATACTTTTTGCGGCACCTTTTCGGCACGGACAATTCTAGCACAAACCGTTCTGCCCGTATGCCAGCCCTGCCTTGCAATTTTTTCCAAAAAAGTATTTTTCTTGCGGATTGCCGGCGGGAAAACACGGACTTGCACGTTTTTCCTACTTCGTCTTAATCGGAAAATCAAACGTCTGCTTGCCTGTTTTTGTAACGGTAATGCGCTGCCACGCTTTGTCGGGCGGAATAAGGTTCATGATCTCGCGAACTTCATATTCTGAACCGTCTAAATCGTTCTTCATTTTAACGAACTTTCCGGTATCTTTTTGTGCCGTAAGCAATACGGTGTAATCACCCGGCACTAAACCCGATGTTCCCGGCACGGTGTATTTTCCGTTACGGATAACTGTACCGCTTCGGACTTTGATCGGCTGTTCGCCGGCGGGTTCGAAGGAAATTGTTCCGTCCGCAATCGGTTCGCCATCCAGAGTAACTGTGCCGCTTACGGAAAGCCGCCCCTGCGGATTCCGGCAGCCGGAAATGATTGTTATTGTTACGATAATGAGTGTAATGGCTGTTAATGCTTTCATGTTTGTGTGTGATTGTTAAAGGTTGTTCTTTGAATTGATAATCAGGAAGACGGCAGACAGCAGACGGCAGTAAGAAAAAGAAATTTTTAACAGGATTGACAGGAGTCCTTGCCGGACGGGCATATTTTTTAATTGATAATTGATAATGGAAAATTGATAATTAGAGAGACGACAGCAAGAAAAAGAAATTTTAACAGGATTTACAAGATTTTCAGGATTGACAGGATTTTTTATGACAAAAATACTGCCCGTCCGGCAAGGACTCCTGTTTAATCCTGCATAATCTTGTTATCCTGTTAAAAAATTGTCCAAAACAAAAGGAGAACGTATGCCCGCCGCTCTCTTGCTGCGGTCTGCCGTCTGCAATCTGCAAACTTCCTTCTTTTTTCCGTTCAAATCTGCTAAAATAATACAGTCCTATACATGTAAAGGCGAATCTGCTATGAATGACAAAACTATCCGTTATATCAATCCCTACACCGATTTCGGGTTCGAGAAGTTGTTCGGCGAAGAGGCGAATAAGGACTTGCTCATCGACTTCCTGAACGCCGTTTTGCCGCTGAAAAGCAAAATCGTCAGTTTAACCTTCCGCAACCCCGAACAACTGCCGGACAACAACGTTGACCGCAAAGCTATTTTCGACATCGCCTGCACCGGCGAACATAATGAGCAATTCACTGTCGAAATGCAGAAAGCACGCCAGAAGTATTTCAAAGACCGGGCGTTGTTTTACCTGTCGTTTCCGATACAGCGGCAAGCGCAAAAAGGTGACTGGGATTTCAACCTGAATCCGGTTTATCTGGTGGCGGTATTGAACTTCACTTATGACGAAGATGAAGAAAAACAGAAGATTTACCGGCTTGTGTCGCTGAAAGACCAAGACGGCGAAGAGTTTCTGGACAAATTAAAGATGGTCTTCTTGCAGATGCCGCTGTTCAGTTTAACGGAGCCGGAATTGAAGACGCGGAAGGACAAGTGGATGTACTTCTTGAAAAATTTGGAGGATTTTGACGAGATACCGTCAATCCTTCGCGAGCCGGTTTTTGAAAAGGCGTTTTCGGAGGCGGAGTATTACCGGCTGTCGCCATTGTTGCAGGAGCAATATCAGCGGGATTTGATGGCGTATCGGGACAACGTCAACGTTGTCGAAACGGCAAGAAGGGAAGGCGAGGCAAAGGGCAAAGCCGAAGGATTAGCCGAAGGCGAGGCGAAAAAAGCCGCCGAAGTGGCGCGGAATCTTAAAGGTATGGGTTTATCTCTTGCGGATATTGCAGCCGCAACCGGACTTCCTGCGGCGGAAATCGAGCGGCTGTAAGAAAGACGGCAGTTTGCAGACGGCAGACCGCAGCAGAAAAATTTCTCTCTTGTTGCCGTCGGCAATCTGCGGTCTGCAAACTAATTATCAATTGTCAATTAAAAATATACCCGTGCGGCAAGCACCGGCAGGCATTTGCCCGCCGTTTTATTCAAATTTATTCGGCGGTCTTTTTTGCAGCCCCCTTGAACGAATGTGCATCATCAGGAAATTCTCCGTTGCGGACATCTTGGGCATAACATTGTGCCGCAATCGTCAGAATGGCATTCAAATCGGAATACCGTTTTGCATGTTTGAGCGGCTTGCCCGGTACCGGTGTGTAGCCGAAAACATCGTGAAACACGAGTACCTGTCCGTCGCAATGCACACCGGAGCCGATACCAATGGTCGGAATCGACACGAGTTGCGTCGCCTCTTTTGCCAATTCTTCTTCGACACATTCCAAAACAACGGCAAAAGCACCCGCCGATTCGACAGCACGCAAATCCCGAAAAAGTTGTTCCCGCTCGCTCTCCCGCTGTACAAAAAAACCGCCGGACTGTTTGATTTCCTGCGGACACAAACCGCAGTGGGCAAGCACAGGGATTCCGGCTTCAGTTAAAGCGGCAATCGTTTCCGCCCGTTTTTCCCCCCCCTCAAATTTCACCGCACCGGCAAGCGTCTCTTTCAGAATTCGGGAACCGGCACGCACTGCTTCGCCTGCACCGAGTTGACAATAAGGAAACGGAAAATCTGCAACAACCAATGCGTTCTGTGCCGCCCGGGCAACCATTTCAGTATGATAAATCATTTCCTCTAATGTTACGGGCAGCGTCGTGGTTTTGCCTTGTACCGTATTCCCGACACTATCGCCGACGAGCAATATGTCAATACCTGCCGTATCGAGAATTTTCGCACTCGGATAATCATAAGCGGTCAGCGTCACGATTTTCCGTCCTTCTTTCTTGAAAGATTTAATTTTCAGCGGTGTCAGTTGCGGCATAATAACAATTAAGGATAACGGTTCCGGCAGTTGTCCGGCAGAATATTCCGTTCATTGTCGCCAGCAAACGCCGTCTGTCAAGATGCCGCCCGCAGCAGCACGGCAGCATCGCTGTATTTTTACTTTCCGTCAATTTAGGCTTCGACAACGATTCGTTTGGCAATTTCTGCATCGACCGCAATTCTGGTTTCGCCGACAGCGAGCAAAAAAGGGAGTTGAGAGATGCCGCCCCGGATCAAATGGAACCGCGTACCGGCAAACAGTCCCATCCCCATAAGACACCCTTGCAGTTCCGGTTCGACCGGCATTTCCACAATAGTTCCGCTTTGTCCGCAGGGAAAACCGTGAAGAAAACCGGTTTTACCGGAACGGAATCCCCGTTCAATATCTTGTACAGGCAGCATCGATAATAGTTTTGAAAAAGAAACAAATTCTATGATCGGAACATTCTACAGACAAAATAGTTCCTGTCAAGTCCGATCGGCGGGTGAGACAGAATAAGAGTGAAGAGACCAATCCGCATCAGACACTTAATCTTGCTGCGGACGGCAAACTGCTCTTGTCTGCAAAGACAAAAATTCATAGAATCACGCCGGTCTTCCTGCATTACGCCTATCTCATTTGTGAATTCCATGCGGACTGTCATTGTTATTTATTTCCTGATTTCAGCGGTGTGTTTCGGACAAATGCCTGCCGAAGACCCCTTTTCCGTCGTCAATCCGATACCGGCAGCCCTGCCGCTTCCCGAACCGCCGTCCGCTGCGGCTTCGTCTTTTGCCGAAGATCAGGAACGCCGCAAAGAATTAGCAACAGCAAGCCGGGAAAACGCACCGGGCTATCTGAAACCGCTCTCCCACTGGGCAGGTCCGCTGGCAGACCGCAAGCAAAAACAAACCGTCGAACAAGAGATAATCCGTCAGACAGGTTACGACAGGGTCTCCAATAAGGTCTATCACAGCGAACCGGTCTTCGATTGGGAAAAAGAAGACGAAAAGAAAAAATTCGATTGGTCGGTTCTCGATCCGGTCAATTTTGCCGCGAAATTCCGCGATATGGCCGGTCTCGGTCCCGATGAAGCCAAAGCCGCCGAATCCCTGAAAAAAGGACGCGAAATCTTACAGTCAAACCCGGAACTGAAAGATCAAAAAAAATGTCTTGAAGCCGCCAAACATTTTACCGAAGCCGCCAAACGCGCCCCGGATTCCCTCATCGAAGAAGATGCCCTGCACCTTGCCGGCGAATGTTATTTCTTCGCCGATGATTATCCGAATGCCATGGCAATGTATCAAAAATTAGTCATCAAATACCGCCATTCCAAATATGTCGACAGCGATGTCCGCCGTCTTTTCAAAATCGCCCAGTATTGGGAATCCGAATTTGAAAAAGGAAAAACAGGACTGCATTTCGGCGATAAATCGCTGCCGAATTACGATACTTTCGGCTATGCCAAAAAAACGTATGAAACCATTTTTCTCAACGATCCGAACGGTCCGGTTTCGGACGACGCACTGATGGCATTGGCAACGGCTTACCTGAAACGGGGAAAATATCAGGGAGACGACAATTTTAACCAAGCCGCTTTTTATTATCAGCGGCTGCGCGAGGATTATCCGTTAAGCAAACATCTTGCCAATGCGTACAAAAACGAATTATATGCCCGGACACGGGCGTATATGGGTGCGGAACATCCGAGTAAATCCTTGGAGGAAGCCGCAAAACTGGCGGACATGACGCTCCAGCAGTTCAACAAAGAATTACCGGCGCAGGAAAAACAGGATGTGCTGGGATTAAAAGAAGATATTCTGACCAATAAAGCCGAACAACTTTGGGCTATGGGGCAGTTTTACGACATTAAAAAACGGCATTACGGTTCGGCAAAGTTATACTATGAAAAACTGACTGCCGAATATCCGCAGACAAAGTTTGCCGAAATGGCACGGATACGGATGGAACAGATCAAAGGACTGCCGGATGTGCCGCCGATCATCGGATTTCCGGTCAATCCGTTTAAGCGGACAGATCGGGACATACAAGTTCGGGAAACACCGCAGCCGGTTCGCTGAACAGCGGCGGAACTCCCCCTGTTTGTTGTTTGTTCCCGCTGTTGGCTGTTGTCTGTCCATTGTCCGTTATCGGAAGCGTTTGACAGCGAGTGTGACGTTTTGTCCGCCGAAACCGAAACTGTTGCTGATCGCAACATCGCACTTTGCTTTTCTCGCCTGATTCGGAACGTAATCCAAATCACATTCCGGGTCGGGAACAGAATAATTTATGGTCGGCGGCAAAATGTTATCCCGAATCGCCAGCGTGCAGTAAATCAATTCGCTCGCACCGGCCGCTGCGATTAAATGTCCGGTCATACTTTTCGTACTCGACACCGGCACTTTGTAGGCTCTTTCGCCGAACACTTTTTTGATAGCCAGCGTTTCGATCCGGTCATTGACATTCGTACTTGTTCCGTGAGCGTTGATATAATCGACTTCATCAATCGACAGACCGGCATCTTCCAACGCTTTTGTAATACAGCCGACGGCACCGCGTCCTTCGGGATGAATGTCCGTAATGCGGAACGCGTCGGAAGTGGCTCCGTAGCCGGCAAGTTCGGCGTAAATCTTTGCGCCCCGTTTTCGGGCGTGACCGAGGTCTTCCAGAATCACAACGGCAGCCCCTTCGCCGAGGATAAATCCGTCCCGCTCTTTATCAAACGGTTTTGATGCCTGTTGGGGATGATCATTGTTGGTGCTTAATGCGGTCAGCAGATTGAAACCGGTTACGCCGAAAGGATGAATCATCGAATGCGCACCGCCGGCGATCATGATGTCCGCTTCGTCCCGTTTAATGAGCAGGGCGGCTTCGCCGACGGCTTGTGCGCTTGCCGCACATGCCGTTAAACAATTCACATTGGGACCGAATGCTTCGAACATTGCTGCCAGATGGGCTGCCGGCATATTCGGTTCTTGTTCGAGTTCCCGAATCGGATCGAGAATTTCAAGTCCTTTGGCGATAAACTTTCCCATATCGAACGTCCCGTCGGCTTTGCTGTCCAGACCGGCAAGTACCATTTCGGTAAAATGCCCGAAGTCCTGCTGTCCTTCGCCGGCACCGGTATAAACGCCGATCCGCTCGGAATCGTAGGGGAATGCTTTTTGTTTTTTTTGTCCGTCCCAGAGACCGGCATCGGTCATGGCGTTGAAACCGGCACCGAGGGCGAACTTGGTATGCCGGTCTTGTTGTTTCCATTTTCCGGGTTCTTCGCCGATGTCGGTCATGGTAAAGTCCTTGACTTCGGCGGCGATCCGGGTTGGAAAGTTAGCGGCATCGAAAAGGGTAATTTTGCCCACGCCGGACTGACCGGTGAGCAGTTTCTGCCAAACGGTTTCGACATTGTGTCCGAGGGGCGTGACCAAACCGATTCCTGTAATGACGACGCGGCGATTCATAGCAATTTTTGACTAATCTGAAGGGTAAAATAATAAATTTACGCAGGTATGACGCAGCAAATTTTGTGTATTATACCACAATTTTACGGACAGCGGCAGGGAACGGTTTGAGACGGCTGCGGAAGCGGATACCGGGTATTTGTATATTTTACCGTCCTTCGGTGTGGAGGATGTTGGTGCATTTTGCAAAGAAACGGACGGTCAGGTAAAAACACGTACCGAAAATGAAAATCACCAGCCAGACCGGGTCAATGATAAACTCGCGGTGCAGACAGATTTCACCCGTCAATTCGACCGCTGTCATGGCGGCAATCAAACCGAACAATCCATGATATTCCCGACGGACAACCGTTTTCCACGAAAAAGGAAGTTCCGGCTTCTGCCACCGCAAACGTTTCGGGAAAAAAGCAGGCGTTTCCGATGCCCAGCGGGCGTAATCCTCGCCGAATTTCTGAAACAAAAATGTTTCTTCGGTGATAATAATCCGTTCATAATAGAGAACGAATGCCAGAACATAAATCAGGATAAGCCACCACCCGCAACTATGAAAGAAAAGAACCGGTGCCGACCACATCAAAAAATTACCGAGATAAAGCGGATTGCGCACCAGCGAATACATTCCCTTTGTATTCAGTGTTTCAGCAATTTGTTCTTTCGTGTTGCGTCCTGATGTCCGCTGCGGAGCGTAACCGATGACCAAACAGCGGACAGCCAGTCCGCATAAACCGATGAAAAGGCAAACGCTTTCCCAAATTAAATCGGCGGTATGACTGCCAAGCGGGTGGTGATAATTGAGGAATGCCGGTATAAACAGGACGAAAAACAGCAGCGGCAGATAACTCCGCCATCGAAAAAGCCATCGTCCCTGTTTCTGCATTTCCTGATTCATCTGCATCGTCAACGTTCTCCGATTCTGTGATTTTTACGATTTTTACCCGCTGCCCTGCAATAATAGCCATTTCCGAAAATCAGAGCAAGAGCAAAACGGCATTGCGGATGAAAGAAATGGTGTTTTGCTGTTGATTCTTGCCGGACGGGCGTATTTCTAATTATCAATTTTCAATGATCAATGATTCCCCCGCCGTCTGCACCGGTACGGACTTGTCAACCGGACGGAGAACCGTTAAAATCATTCTCTGTCGGACGGTCAGTGCC
>JAIRPZ010000046.1 GCA_031256755.1 Planctomycetaceae bacterium | reverse complement strand
ATGTTTGTGCGGTTTTGGCGAAAGCCGGTGAAAAAAGCGGTGTTGTGATGACGGCGGAATTTTCCGGGGATTCGTTTTCCGGGCAGGCAAAAATCGGCGGTCAGATTTTCGATACGATTGCGGAATTGATGAAAAAGGCGATAGATAAAAAGGCGGAAGCCGGAACGAAGAAGGGCGGAAGCGGACCTGTTCTTCCCGTAAAACCGGTACCTTTCGATACGATCCCCTAACGATTTTTTCCGACCGGTTATCGGTGTCCGTTGTACTTGATAACCGGTTTTTTAACAATTCCGCACACGGGCTTTACAATAACAGGGAATTCCGAGATGAGAAACCGCTCTTTGTTTCAAACCGGTTTACTCTGCTTTCTGTCCGGGATTTTGTCCTTGTTGATTTTGCCGAGTTATCTTATTACCTTTTGGCGGCGGACAAAGCATGTTATGCAGGGGAAACGAATTGGGCGTGGTCTTTTGTCATGAATACAGCGGTCTTTGAAGACGAAAAACACTTCGACCGGCAATGGCAAAAGCGAAAGCAATTGAAGATGCCGGCTGGCATTGGAGAAGTAATACAACCGTTGTGTATCAGGAGAGTGGGCGTTCATCGAGCGGCTTAATGCAAAAGTAAAAGTATTCAAGATAATGACGTATCCGTACCGCAATTGCCGGAAACGTTATCTCTTGAGAACGAAATTTGTTTTTGTAATCCTTAACAGAGATGTTGTACTAGGTTAGAGAACAAGTCCATAGAGTATCACACTGAACACCTCGTCCCTGCTGACGAACCTGTCCTTTTGGCAAGTGCTGTGCGAGGTACTGCGAAGAGCATCGTATTGACCGGCATTACACCTTCACTTCGGCATCGGTTGCCGTCAGCACACCGTAGTACCGCCGGCGAATCGGGTCGATCTGTTCCGCAATAAACTCATCCACTTGTTCCGGCGACCGCCCGATGAACTCCGCCGGTTCCGGCTCCTTGGTCATATCAATTCCGGCAAAAACCGGATCGTTCCGAAGCCGCTCCCACAAATCGTTTTCCTTCCCTTCATTTTTCACGACCGCTCCGGCATCCTGCGAATGTTTGCGGATAATTTCATGAACATCCTGCCTATCGGCTCCGCGCTCGACGGCTTCCATCAGCAGATTTTCCGTTGCCATAAACGGCAGTTCCGCCCGAAGATTTTTTTCAATGACTTTGCGGTATACGACCATTCCTTCTGTGATATTTTGATACAAAATCAGCACGGCATCCATTGCCAGAAATGCTTGCGGCAGCACCAGCCGCCGGTTCGCACTGTCATCCAGCGTCCGCTCGAACCACTGCGATGCCGCAGTCATAACCGGACTTGTTTGCAGCGACATCACAAATCGGGCAAGCGAACATATCCGCTCGCTCCGCATCGGATTACGTTTGTACGCCATTGCGGAGGAACCGATCTGCTGCGTTTCAAACGGTTCTTCCATTTCCTTCCGGTGAGCGAGAATCCGTAAATCCGCCGCGAATTTATATGAACTTTGAGCAATACCGGAAAGAACATCAAGGATTTGCGAATCCGCCTTTCGGGGATATGTCTGACCTGTTAGCGCAAATGGTTCAAGACCGATTTTGCGGCAAAAAAGTGTTTCAAGTTTTTTGACTTTTTCGTGATCACCGTGGAAGAGTTTAAGAAAACTTGCTTGTGTACCGGTTGTTCCTTTGTTGCCGAGCGTTTTTAACTGGACGATCCGATATTCAATTTCGTTCAGATCAAGAACGAGATCGTAAGCCCAAAGGCAGGCACGCCGTCCGACCGTTGTCGGCTGTGCCGGCTGTAAGTGGGTGAACGATAAACAGGGACAATCGCGGTACTTCCACGCAAATTTGCCGAGCCGGTCAATGACGGCAGCGAGGCGGTTGCGGATAATGACGAGTGATTCCCGAAGCAGCAGTGCGTCCGCATTGTCCGTAACAAAACAACTGGTGGCACCGAGATGAATAATGGGTTTTGCTTTGGGACACACTTCGCCGTAGGTATAAACGTGTGCCATCACATCGTGGCGGAGTTCCAGTTCTTTTTCGGCTGCCAGTTCAAAGTCAATGTCATCAAGATGCGACCGGAGTTCATCAAGTTGTTCGTCTGTTATTGGCAATCCGAGTTCGGCTTCGGATTCTGCGAGGGCGAGCCAGAGCCGCCGCCATGTGCTGAATTTCCGCTGCGGACTCCACAGTTCGGACATCTTTCGGGAAGCATATCGGGCAATGAGCGGGTTATCATAGGTAAGCATGAAAGACCATTATAGCGGTTTTTCGTAAACATAGACGTGCCATCCCTGCCGGACGTGTCTATTTAAGAGCGGCAGGATTATGGTATCCTTCCGTTTTCATTTTATAGCAATAAGGAGTAAGCCAATGGGAACTGACTGGTATCCTCACTCCCGCGACGGGCAACTGCAATGATAGAAACATGGACAAATGTCTTGAGCGGCAGCGGAAGGATTTCCGGCGGCTGTTTCCGCCGGTCATGTCAAAAGGGACCATGTCAATGTCAGGAAGACGGCACTGACCGTCCGACAGAGAATGATTTTAACGGTTCTCCGTCCGGTTGACAAGTCCTTGTCGGTGTGGCTAAAATGCGGTGTCCTATGCAACAGGTTGATCAAACAGAGAGTCAGGTTCGCCATGCCGTTGAAATTTATTCTTTTGCCGCTCATTGCCGCCGGTGTTATCACTGCCGGATTTTGTACTGTTCAAGCCGCCGAAGAGTATTCTGCCGAAACCGGTCATCTTCTTCTCGGCAATCGGCAGGATACGCTTGCCGGTAATTTTTCCGCCGACAGCAAGCGGGCGATCCTGTTGTCCGGCAAAACATTTCACGCCGAAGTATTTGATACAGAAACCGGAAAGCATGTGCAGACCTTCGGCGGGAAAAGCCGCCGCATGATCTTTTCGCCAAACCGGGAAACCGTTCTTCTATTCGGAATGGATTCCGCCGATACCCCCGGCACCGCCGTGCTTTGGGAAACCAATACCGGCAAACGGCTGCATGAGTTTGCGTCTATCAGCCGTGTTCAGTTTTCGCAAAACAGCAAGGTTCTGGCGGCGACCAACGAAAAGGAATTCACCGTTTCCCTTTTTTGTACAGAAACAGGAAAAGAGCAGCGTAAAATATCGGCAGACAAGTCATTCCGCAATGCGAAAAAAGACGTACCGGTGCTGATGGACAGCGTTGTTTTGTCTCCCGACGGCAGCAAGTTTATGATTCTTGACCGACCAGCAAAAACGATTCGGCTTGTCAACACAGATTCCGGCAAAGAACAGCGGATCATCAAAAAGACACAGGAAAAGATTATGGATTTTGACGAAGGACTGGCAACCGCTCATCTTCAGGATATTTTTAATGCCGAATTTTCGGCAGACGGCAAGTGGATTTATCTGCACAGCGGCACCGAGTTAAGTGCGGTGAGCTCGGAAACGCTGCTCGAACAATGGAAACGTAAGAATACCGTTTTTTTCAAACAGATTCCGCTTTCTCCTTCCTATTCGCCTATGTTTTTGCGGGGCGAACCGCTCGGACACCAAGACGGCAAACCGGTAGATGCATATTACGTCAGCCATTCGCACGAAGTTTTTGTTTGTGATGTCAAAACGGGAAAAGACCAATTTAAATTGAAAGAACGTATTGTTTATCCGAACAATATTTCTTTCGCTTCCCGTCCTAGATATTACCCCATCGCATTTTTGCCGCTTACGCGTGATATGATTCACTCTATACAGGACCAGGAACAAAAATATACATCGGCAAAATTGATCCCTTTTTATAGTAATAGCGGAGCGGCGGCACTTTTCGATGATCATCAGCATGTCCTGCTGTTGTTCGGTAATATGCCGGAATGGGATTACAAGTGTATAGACCCCGTCCGTGATATTTGGGATTATGCCGCCGGAAAACGGCTGATGAAACTTTATGACCGCCGGCTGAAAGCATACCGCGGCTATAAAATCGGCATGTATGGACTGCATTTTTCGCCTGACGGCAAAAAGGTTCTTGCCGAATGCGGCGAGGAAATTCATCTTTTCGATTTGGCGGACTATGAACGGTTTCTGTACAAAAAGAACAAAGAAACACTGGCGGCAAACCCTGTTTCGCTCGTTGATTATTTTTATGCCCGCGGATTTGATACGGAACAATATAACACTCTTTACAGTTTAGTCAGTGTGGGAAATCAGGATATTGCTCAATCGGTTCGGGAAAGATCATGGGCTGGTTATTCCATATCGCCGCAAGGGTTAAGCATGGAACAGCAGGAAAAGTTGAAGACGATGCAGGCAGAAACTGCCAAGAAAGTGTTTTGGATGGACATTCCGTTTTACTGCAAGAAACAGGAAAAGCCGGAAAGTGCGGTGATCTGGTTTTACACCGGCGTTTCCGGTTTTCCTGTAACAAAAAAGATGCCGTTCAATATCAAACTGCATGCGGACTTGCCGGAAATCTCCATTGACCGGACAAAATGGGAACAAGAGACCGATTCTGTGGATGACGACACCATTGATTATTTTGAGATTCATGTTTCCGGCAGTGCGGATGCTTTGGCAAAACTCCGAAAAACCGGCATGGCTTATCCCGACTCCACTCAGGAATATCCTGAATACGTGGACTATCCTGTTTGGGATAAAAATTTCAACGATGATTATGTTGTCCGGTTAACACTGACCGATCTGCACGGCGAAAAGCGGGATAAACATTCTTCTTTTTATTTGAATCCGAAAGGAACGATTACGGATATTCAGATTATTCCGCGGTCGGAAGCCCATCCGAGCATAGGCCGGCATGGTAAAAATGACAGCACGGCACCGATTCTGCGCTGGGGCTGGGATTGGCGGCACAGAATGTTATTTTGATGTCTTATCCGAGAACCGCAAACAATGTCATAATCCCTGTATTCCGCAATTTCTGAAAAAATCTGCGGACGGAGCGGCAGCCGGACGAATGACAGACGAAAGAATACATGCCTGCATTTTACCCCCTTGAAGTATTCCCGAAGTTTCCGTAAAATAGAGAAAGTCCTTCGTTTTTAATGAATCTAACAATGTCCTTCATGCAGAACACCCCCTTCCGTTCCGTTTCGTTGAGTCTCCTTATTTTGTTTGTTTCCGGCACGTTTGCCGAAGCCCAGCGGGTCCGCTACCGCTCGTCCCCGCGGAAGCCGTCTGCCACCGCCGCAGCCGCAGCCGTTCCGCAATCGCCGGACGAGGCGAAACAGCAACTCCGTCAACTCGCCGCCGACATGAAAACCAACTTTCGTCCCTTAACGGAGAAACATCTTCTTCAAAGCAAACAACAGGTTCTTTCCGAAATCAACACGCTGTCCCGGCAGTTAAGCCGGACGTTTGACCGTGCTGAAGCCGCCGACTGGAAAGAATCCCTGAAACTGGCGGAATTGAAAGCCGGATTTCAACAGAAAGAACCCGCCGCCGAAACCGCTGATGCCGTTTGGGAAGTTCTCCGTTCCGATACGGAAAAGGTGAAATGGACGGTTTTTGACGGTCTCCGCACCGCCCTACGCCGCTACCGGGTGCTTTCCGGGATGCTGGCGAAAGAAGGAAGTTATGAACGGCAACTAACCAATGTCTGCGAAAATCTTGCGAAATACATTGATTTATACAGCACCGGTCAGGACCCTTCTTATGCCGCTGCGTTAAGCGATACGGTCGCCTGGCTTGATGACATTGAAATTGTTGAGCCGCGTGCCGGTCAATTAGCCGGTTTAGCCCGCTCGGCGTTTTCCGGCGTGAATGTCCGTCTTGCGGTCGGCAGCGACTTTGCCGTTGCCGGTTTCAGGCGGGAAATTGATGAAGTAACCGAAATCCGGGAAACCATTTCGGGAACGCGGATCACCGGCAGCGGTACGATTACCGGTTCGGCTTTTGCGGAACTTGCGAATTCTCCGAAAAAAGCGGTGATCAATGTTGTTGCCGAAGTGAATCTGGATTCGGTGACGGACGGTGTTCATCCGCCGGTGCAACTGAAAACGCATACGACGGGAACGATGCGTGCGGAAAAGCCGATTGTTATTTCGGCGGAATCCATCACCTCCCCGTCTGCACGGACGAAGGCAAAACTGAAAGCGGAGACATCCGATGTGCGGATCAATGCCGGTCCGCTGGTGAAGGCGATTGCCCGGGGACAAATTGCAGACCAAACTGAAGAATCGCAGCGGGAAGCTGCCCGGCGTGCGGAACGGAAAATGAATGTCCGGCTCAACGATCAGATTGATCCGAATATTGAGCAGTTAAACGAAAAGTATCAAAAAATCCGCAGTGTGCTTGTGCAAACCGGCTTGTTCCCCCGCATTTGGAATTTGTCGAGTACCGGACAGCAAATCGAATGGTCGATTCTGTTTGCGGACAATTATCAGCCCTCTGCACCGGCTGCCGCTCCTGCGTTCAAGCCGTCCAACGGATTATCGGTTCAGATTCATCAGTCGGCGTTGAACAATGCGGCGGCAATCCTGCTTTCCGGCAGATTGATTGACGAAGAAAAATCGCAGGAACGGCTGACGGAGTTTTTCGGGAAAACGCCGAAGTTTTTGGAACGCAAAACGGAAGACGCACCGCCGGCAAAGGTTTCCTTCGGGGCGGGCAGTCCGGTGGACGTAACCTTCCTTGATAATAAAATCCGTGTGGTGGTACACATTGACAATATACAGGTGATGAACAATTCGGACAAGTCGTATACGATTTCGGTGGAATACCGGATCAAGACGGAAAAGAAGGACGGGCGGGAGATTATTGTGTTGGAACAAACGGAAGCCGAGGCATTTCCGAGCCGGTTTAAGCAGGGGAATAAATTATCGGCAACGGCAACGATTATTCGTTCTTACTTGCTCCGCCGTTTGGAGGCATTGCCGAAGCGTCAAGAGATGGAACCGCTGAAACTGGAAGAGGGGGAGTGGGCGGACAAGGGGCAACTTGTTCCGTTGTCTGTATCTGCGGACAAGGG
>JAIRPZ010000329.1 GCA_031256755.1 Planctomycetaceae bacterium | reverse complement strand
GGGCAGGGACTTTGGTCTTTGCTTTTTTCAGGGATATTCTTTTTATGTCCGTTTATTTTCGCCGCCGAAAATACGCCGCACCGCACACATCCCTTTGACACGGGAGAAGAGTTTGCGGTGCAAAACGAAATTGATACGCTGCTGCGGGAATCACTGCAACGCCGCCGGATTGTCCCCGCAGGACGGTGCAGCGATGCGGTATTCATCCGCCGGGTTTATCTGGACGCAACCGGCACACTTCCGGCAGCGGCGGAAGTCAAAACGTTTTTGGCAGAAAAAGGAACCGATAAACGGAAAAAACTAATCGACAAATTGCTGGAACATCAGGATTTCACTGATTTCCAAACCATGCGGTGGTGCGATCTGCTGCGTGTGAAATCCGAGTTTCCGATCAATCTTTGGCCCAACGGTGCTGTCTGTTATTATCAGTGGATTCACCGGTCGGTTGCCGAAAACAAACCTTATGACCATTTTGTCCGCGAACTGTTGACGGCGAGCGGCAGTAATTTCCGCGACGGTGCGGTCAATTTTTACCGGGCAGTTCCCGCAAAAGATGCCGGAACGCTGGCGGAAACCGTTGCCCGAACTTTTCTCGGTGCCGATATTCTCTCTTGGTCAGACGAAAAGCAGAAACAACTGGCGGTCTTTTTTTCCCGTATCGGCTATAAAGAAACAGCGCAGTGGAAAGAAGAGATTGTCTATTGGGACAGGAAACCGCCGGATTCAGAGACGGTTGTTTTTCCCGACGGCACGCAGGCACGCCTCGCACCGGACAGCGATCCGCGGTGTGCGTTTGCGGATTGGCTTCTTTCACCGAAGAACGAAGATTTTCACCGAACCGCCGTCAATCGGATTTGGACGTGGCTGTTCGGCAGCGGATTGATCCCCGACCCCGAAGATTCCAAAACACCCGTGCCGCCGGCGCATCAGGAACTGATCCGTTATCTTTGTTCCGAATTGGTGAAGTCAAAATACGATCTTAAACATCTTTACCGTTTGATTCTGAATTCCGGTGCCTATCAGCAATCCTCCATTCCAACCGCTCCGCAGCCCGATGCAGCGGCGTTGTTTGCAGCCTATCCGGTACGGCGTATCGAAGCCGAAGTGCTGCAAGATGTTCTCGCACAGATTTTTGATTTGCCGGTCGGTTACGTCAGTGAAGTGCCGGAACCGTTCACTTACATTCCGCGCCGCACACGTACGGTTTTACTGCCGGATGCCGGTATTACGAGTTCTTTTCTTGAAATGTTCGGACGCTCTTCACGCGACACCGGAACCGAATCGGATCGGAATAATAATGTAACGGAATCTCAACAATTATTTTTCCTCAACTCGACCGAAGTCAATCAATGGGTTTCCCGTTATGTGCAGCAATACCGGAACATTCCTCGCCGGACGGACGGTCTCCGAAAAATTCAGGACGAACTGTGGCTGACATTTCTTTCACGCTATCCCACCGAAAAAGAACAGCAGATCATTGCGGAAGAATTCCGGCGAACCGATAAGCAAGTGCTGCAAAAACTCCAAGACACGGCATGGAGTTTGCTCAATACCAAAGAATTTTTATGCAAACATTGACCGCATGGTGTCTGAACCATACCATGAACAATACACAATGAACAAATTACAGAACAAGACACCATTACAAAACATTCCTGTTTCATAAAGTGCTTACGATAAAAACATCTATGACAAAAACAATGCAAAGCAATCGGCGTGAATGGCTGAAGACCGCCGGTCTTTTGGGACTCGGTTTGTCCGCTGCGGGAAAACATTTTTGTAACGATATTGCGGCGGACGATGAGTCCGTTGTTTCCGCCGCAAAACAAGAGACGTTCCGTCCGGGAAAGGCGAAATCGGTGATTCAGATTTGGATGTGGGGCGGTCCGAGTCATTTGGAGACATTTGATCCGAAACCGGCTGCCGGAAAGGACTTCTGCGGTTCATGGGACAAACCGCTTCAAACCAATGTGCCGGGCATGGAAATCAGTCAATCGCTGCCGATGCTGGCGCAGTGTGCCGATCTTTATTCGGTTGTCCGCAGTATGACGCACGGCACCAATCATCACGAACAGGCATCGTATATGATGCAGACGGGACGCATGCCGGGAGGAAACATTGTGTATCCGGGTGCGGGAGCGGTGATTTCCAAAGTCAAAGGTCACGACGCAGGTTATGATCTGCCGGTGCCGCCGTATGTGGTTTTGACAACCGCACAGGGACGGTTTTCGGAATCCGGTTTTTTAGGTCCGAAATACAAACCGTTTGTAACCGGAGGCGATCCGAGCCGGACCCCCTTTCTGGTTTCCGGTTATGTTGTTGAGGGAATCACGGAAAAACGTCAGTCGGAACGGAAATCGCTGCTGGAGTCGCTGGACACATTCAGCCATGCCGCGGAAAACGTTCCGCTAATGGAAGAAATAGAAACGGCAAGGAAAAACGCTTATCAACTGATGCTGGGGGATGCGGTCAAAATTTTTAATCTCGGCACGGAACCGGATGTGGTGCGCGACGGATACGGTCGAAACTGGTTCGGGCAGTCCTGTTTGACCGCGCGCCGTTTGGTTCAGTTAGGCGTGCCGTATATCACGATCAACTACCGCGGCTGGGACACGCATAAACGGCATTTTGAAACATTAACGCGGCGGCAGGGAGAATGGGATCGCGGCTTGTCAATGCTCTTGAAGGAACTCGCCGATTCGGGACTGCTCGATTCGACCATCGTCTGGTGGGGAGGAGAATTCGGGAGAACGCCGAAAATCGGCTGGGATTCTCCTTGGTTCGGCGGCAGAGGTCATCACAGCGAATGTTTCAACGTTCTGCTTGCCGGAGGAGGTTTCCGAGGGGGAAAAGTTGTCGGTGCATCGGACGAAAAGGGACAAAAAGTCGCTGTGCGTCCTGTGGAGCCGCAAGACCTTTTGGGAAGTCTTTATCAAAATCTGGGAATCGATCCGAACTCGCCGTTATCCAATGAAAAAGGGATCAAGGTTCCCTATATGCCTCCGGCTTCGTCCGCCGGACTCCTTCGCGAAATAATGGCGTGACCGCCGTCATTTATTCCAACATCAACGTCAATCATTGAGGACTTTACTGATGAAACGCATTTTCTTTATTGTAACGATTTTATTTTTCTCTGCGTTTTTCCGTATGCCGGAAACGGCGGCGCAGCGTGCGCCGAAAATCGCTTACCTTTATCCGGCAGGAGGAGAGCGGGGGACATCGTTTTTGGTTCTTGCCGGCGGACGGCAAATCGTACGCTGTACCGAGGTTGTGGTTTCCGGCAGCGGCGTAAAAGGGCGTGTCCTTCAGGGATTTCCGCGATTAAATCCGAACAGCAGCGAGGAAAATTTTGTGATGCGGCAATTTTACGAAGAGGCAAAGCAACGGCTGGAAGATATGAAAACGGCGGAAATAGCGGACAAAAATGAAAAAAACGAAACAAATGAGAAACGGGAAGACGGAAAGCAAAACGCCGAAGGAACGGAAAACAACATTCCGCTTCTCGATGCCGTGCGCCGGCGGCTCACGGCGGAACGTTTGGAAAAACAAGGGCTGCTGCAAACGGTGTCTCCCGAAACATTGCCCTCTCCCGAAGAAATCATACGGCGTTTCCCTTATTGGGACGCACTTGCCGCGCCTACCGATGCGGCACTCCAAAAAGTTTTTTACGAATATTTCGCTCCGAGAACGGACAAGCAGCCCAAAGAAACGATGGGGCAAGCCGTGTTGATGGAGATCACTATTGATGCCGATGCGGAACCGGGCGACCGTGATTTGCGGCTTGCCGGAACCGCAGGAATGACGTTTCCGGTGCGTTTGATAGTCGGTACGCTGCCCGAAGTGACGGAAATCGAACCCAATGACATGGAGCCGAAACTTATTGATACAAAAATGAAAACGGCGAATGAATTTTGGGGACGGCAGGTTTCCGGCGCACCGAAGCGGCTATGTTGCCTGCCGGTTCTTGAATTGCCGGCGGTGATCAACGGGCAAATCCGCGCAGGGGATCGGGATTATTTCACGTTTCATGCCCGCCGCGGTCAAAAATTGGTGATAAACGTTCAGGCAAGACATTTGATACCCTATCTTGCTGACGGAGTACCGGGCTGGTTTCAAGCCGCCGTATCGCTGTTTGACGGTTCGGGGAAGAAAATCGGCGAAGCCCTTTCATACCGTCATGACCCTGATCCGGTGCTGCGGATTGATGTGCCGAAAGAGGATCAATATGTATTGAAAATTCATGATGCTGTTTTTCGGGGACGTGATGATTTTGTTTACCGGATCACGATTGGAGAGCAGCCGCTGGTCACGTCAGTCTTTCCGGCGGGCTGGCGACAGGGAACATCGAAGCAGGCGGCTCTTGACGGCTGGAATCTTCCTGAAAAAACAATCACACTGAATGAGGAAACGGCGGAAACGTCTGCACCATGTGTTGTTGAACTTGCGGCGGTGAAGGGAATGCCGCTTTGCCGTCCGGTTCATTTTGCGAAAGATGATTTGCCGGAAATCACTGAAAACGAACCGAATAATACCGGACAACAGGCGGAAACGGTGACTATGCCGGTCATTGTGAACGGTATTATTTCGGACGAGAACGATGTTGATTATTTTGCATTTGCCGGACGCAAAGGAGAACGGGCGGTCATTGATTTGGCATCGCGGTCGCTTGATTTACCGCTGGATTCCGTTGCCGAACTGATTGATCCGCAGGGAAAAGTGATTGCGGCTAACGATGACCGCGCCGGGGCTGCGGGTCCCAATATCGGAAAAGAAACTCATCATGCCGATTCGTATCTGAATGTCGAAATTCCTGCGGACGGCGTTTACCGTATCCGTCTTTACGATGCTGCCCGTCGGGGAGGCAAGGAATATGCATACCGTTTGCGTATTTCCGCACCGCGTCCTGATTTTGCTGTTTTCTGCGAACCGCCGAGTGTTACTTTTCGTAACAAAAACGAACCGGTGCGTCTTCATCTTGTCCGTAAAGACGGATTCAGCGGCGAAGTTCATGTACGGACAATGCCCGGCGCAGCGTTGACGCTTACTAACGGAACCATTGCCGCAAACACGCAGGAACACACGATGCTGCTGTCGCCGTCCCATGATTTTAAGGAAGGAACAATCGTGGAAATTCCGCTCGAAGCATGGGCAATGATTGACGGCAGGGAAGTTGTCCGCAAAGTTGTTGCTGTTGAGGATCAGGAGCAGGCGTTTATTTATCATCACTGGGTTCCGGCAAAGGCACTGACGGGCTATAAGCCGGTGCGGGAACAACGCAAGTTGGAAGCCGGGCGTAAGCAGAAAGAAGCCGTAAAAAAAGTATCAGAACCTTCCGCCATCCCGCCGGAAACAAAATGATATTTTGGCAGACATTCCGGTAATTTTTTCCAAAAATTCATTTTTCGAAAACGCTGTCATTGCAGCGGCACTTTGATTGCGGCTTTGCAGCAGGTATAATGGTCGCATGGATCAGCAGCAAACACGGACTTACCTGATGAAAAAGTTCGGGCAAATGGGTCTTCATCCGCAAACCCGGCTCGGACAGAATTTTTTGATCGATCTCAATCTTCTGCGACTTTTACACGAATCGGGCAATATCACAAAAAACGATGTGATCCTCGAAGTCGGTACCGGCACCGGTTCGCTTACCGCGCCGATGTCCGAAAAAGCCGCTGCCGTTGTGACTGTCGAAGTCGATCCTATTATGCAAAACCTTGCCAAACAGGAACTCTTCGGCAGAGATAACATCCGGTTTATAAAAACAGATATTCTTAAAAACAAAAACCATCTTCGGGAAGAAGTGCTTGATCTTCTGCGTGAAGAACTTGCCAAACCGGGACAGGACGGCGAAAGGCGGCAATTGAAACTCGTGGCGAATCTGCCGTACAGTGTGGCTACGCCGCTCATTTCTAATTTGCTGCTGACGGATATTCCGCCGGTTTTGATGTGCGTGACGATTCAAAAGGAACTTGCCGACCGGATTACGGCGAAACCCCGCAGCAAGGATTGGGGGGCGTTATCGCTGTGGCTGCAAGCCCAATGTCATACGGAGATTGTGCGGATTATGCAGCCGACAGTGTTTTGGCCCCGACCGAAAGTGGAGTCGGCAATCGTCCGGTTAACGCTGGATGAAAAGCGGCGCAGCAAGATACCGGATTTAAGATTTTACAATGAATTCTGCCGGGCGATTTTTTTTCACCGGCGGAAATTTCTTCGGGCGGAACTGTGCAGCGCGTTCAAAAACACTATTCCGAAAGAGCGGATTGACGGTATTATGAACGAAATGGAGTTTGACGCAACGGCACGGGCGGAGACGCTGCCGCTGAAAACAATGCAGAAACTCTGCGAACTCTGCCGGAAAGAATTGCTTAAATTACCGGAAAAAGAACGGAAAATCCTCTGACAACAAACCGGACAAAAGCGGCGTGATTGCCGCCGCCCTTGCCCGCTCCAGCCCGATTCCCTTACCGGTTTCCGCTTTTCTTCACTTCGTAAGGATGATTCCGCTTGTTCAGAACCTTTGCCTCGACAATTTTATCAAGTTCAGGAATCACTGACTTTTCATCCGAAGGATCAACCCGCTGCAAATCAGCAAGCACCTCCATGCCTTCCGCAATACGTCCGAAAACCGTATGCCGTCCGTCTAAAAAAGAGGTCGGGACAAATGTCAGGAAAAACTGCGAACCATTCGTGTTCGGTCCGGCATTCGCCATACTGATCGAACCGCGGAAATGCTGCCGGAAATTCGGGAATTTCGCCCCGCACTCATCATCAAACGAATAACCGGGACCGCCGCGTCCGGTGCCGGTCGGATCCCCTCCCTGTGCCATAAAAACCGGAAGAACACGGTGAAAAACGACACCGTTGTAGAATCCCTTTTCCACCAGCGAAATAAAATTCGCCACGGTATTCGGTGCTTCATTTTCAAAAAGTTCAAGCACAATCTTTCCTTTGCTGGTCGTCAATTCCACACGCGGCAGTTTTTTGGCGGCATCTTTTTCTCCCGCCTCGGTTTCGGCTTTGCGGATCGCTTCTTCCTTCGTCCATGCCTCTTTGGCTTGCGGCATCATTGTCAGAAACCGCCGGAGCGATTCAACCTGCTCTTTTCCTTTTGCCGTGCCGCTCATTTCTTTCCATGCGGATTCCAAATCGCCCCGCTCCTTGGCGGTTTTGAGCCACGCCTCCGCATCCGCGTAATTCATCGTCAGCATCGCGGCTAATCCCGCATAAGCACGCAGAACTCCGGCACCCTTTTCGTCAATGCCTTTGACCGAAAGACGTTTGAAAATGCGGACGGTTTCTTCGTAATTTTCACGGCTAAATTCGTACCAGATGGTCGAATAAACAAGATTGCTGACAAACGGATTCCTGTTGGGGGCTTCGTCATGAGCATCCAAACCAAGATGGAGCAGTTTTTTATGCACTTCCAAACCTTGTTTGTACAGTTTCGGATATTCGGACTGAATTTCGTTTTGCCGCGATTGTGCGGCGTTCTGATTTTCGACTTTCATCGCAGTCAGTTTTTTGCCGAGTTCGCGGAATTCGTTGAACGTTTGCATATATGCCTGATTTTTGGGACCGAGAGCCGCTGCCTCGGCTTCGGTTTTAACGAAGGCGGAATCGGTTGGTGCGGCGGGGGCTGCCGGTTCCTGACCGGATGTAAAAACGGAACTTGCAGCGAGCAAGACAAGGGGTAAGTAAATAACGGATCGCATAGTACAGAAAGTCATTCGGGTTAGAGTGAAAAATATCAGGAAAGACATTATACCCGTTTCCATGCAGATTTGTTAGACCCATGCCAATGTCCGCACGGACGTTGCAAGCGGTACGAGACGCATTATAATGACACGATGAATAAAAATGCTAATCAACGGAGAAACGCCATGGCTGCGATTTTTCACCGCCGGATTTCTGTTTCATGCATTGCCGCCGCTTTACTCACGGCAGTTGTCATTGTGTACAGCCCTTCCCGATCTCATACCGAAAACAATCATAACGGCAGTGAACCGCCTGCCGCCGAACCGCTTATCCTCGAAGGGCGGCTTCATCAATTTTCACCTGATGATAAATAGGCGGTGACCGAATCAAGAGACAATAACAAGTGGATTGCCCGGATTTACGATACCGCAACATGGAAAGAAATTGCTAAATTCGAAGACGCAAGGAATTTTTTTATATTTTCTGCTGACGGCAAACGTGCGGCAATTTCGGCATACGGGAAAACGCTGATTGTCGATCTAAAACAACTGCACCGTTTTCCGACAGACGAAAAAGTGAAAGAATATATTGAGAAAAAACAGGCGGAGAAAAAATAAACACTTGCCCGCTGCCGGAAAATCAGGTACAATAAATCCGATGTCCTTTTTCCGCCGGCGGTGTTCCGGCGGTTTTGTCCGAAAATATGTCAGCCATTCAAATCCCTTTTGACGAATCTTTTGAAAAACCAATCACGTGTGCCTTTTCGCCGGACGAATCCATTTCGGGAGATATACAGCCGCATCTGGATTCGCCGAGTTATGCCATTGCTTTTCAGGATCAAAAATTTATCCGCAGCGATGCCGCCCGCTCGGTCAGAATACAACTCGAAATGGACAAACCGGAATGGATTATGCAGCAGGCAGGCATACGTTCCACCATCATCGTTTTCGGCAGCGCACGATTCGTCTCTTCCGGCAGGGCAAAACGGCATTTAGAAGATGCCAACAAACGGCTCGCCGCATCACCGCACAGCGAAACCGCTAAAGCAGCCGTTGAAAAAGCGAAAAGACAGGTCGAAACGAGTGTCTATTACGATACAGCGCGGGAATTTGCCAACATCGTTGCGACCGAGATGGCTGCGGAATATCCGAAAGATTACGCCGGGCCGTTTGATTACGTCATTTGCACCGGCGGCGGACCGGGCGTGATGGAAGCCGCTAACCGGGGGGCTTACGATGCCGGTATGCAATCCATCGGCTTAAACATTCAACTGCCGTATGAGCAGCGTCCGAATCCTTACATGTCGCCGCACCTTTGTTTCCAGTTTCATTATTTCAATGTTCGGAAACTCCATTTTATGCTGCGGGCAAAGGCGTTGGTGGCGTGTCCGGGCGGTTTCGGAACGTTTGACGAACTCTTTGAGGGACTCACGCTGCGGCAGACGGAACGTATGCAGCAAATCCCGATTATTTTGCTTGGAACGAAGTTTTGGAAGACCTGTATCAATTTCGAATATCTGGCGGAAACCGGTGTCATTAACCGCGACGACTTTGAATTGTTTCATATCACCGATTCGCCGCAGGAAGCGTGGGATACCATTAAAGCATTTTACCGGTAGCAGCCCCTGCCGGACAGGCATACCATTTTGGGGCGTTTCCAAAAGACCGCCCGTGCGGCTAGCACCGGCAAGGATAATTTTATGACCGGGTTTGTACACGTCTTTCACGTTTGCGGAAAAATTTGCGCAGTCCGGTGAGAAAATCACTGCCCGACTCTATCGGCAAAACATCAACGCCGCAGCGGGGCAGCAAAGATTCTATCTGTGCCGTCATACTTTGAAAATGTTCGGATAATAAAGCACGGATTTTCGGATTAGAAGTGTCTGCTTCGATTTTTTCTCCGCTTTCTGCATCCTGCAAGGTCAGTAATCCGGCGTGCGGAAAAGAATGTTCCCGCGGATCTGTCAGCGTCATCGCAATCACATCATGTTTCTTTGCACAAATAGATAACGATTTTTCCAGCGGCGTTTGGGCATGTCTGTACCCTCCTTTTTTATTCGGACGAAAGAAAACCGCATATTCTTTCAGAGAAAAGTCCGAAAGCATCCGGCTGATGGTTTGCGGATTTTTATCTGCCGGAAATTCCGCCGTATTCAGCAGATCATGGACGAAAAAATCGCTCAACAGGAAAACCACTGCGCGCCGTTTTTGCGTCCGATGAACATAATCCAGCGCGGTCTGCATATCTGTCCGGCAGCCGGTCGGCTCGGTAAAAAGAAGTTCGCGGAGCAAATGCAGAACATTGCTTTTTCCTTTTCGGGGCGGGTAGAAACGAATCACCTTGTCGGCAAACGTGATCAGTCCGACTTTGTCATTATTTTTCAAAGCGGAAAACATCAATGTTGCGGCGGTTTCAATCGCCGTTTCAATTTTTGACCGCTGTGAGCCGAACATACCGGATCGGGAAACATCCACAAGAAAAAGAATCGTCAGTTCCCGCTCTTCGACAAACCGCTTGATAAACGGACGACCGACTCTTGCGGTCACATTCCAGTCAATTGAGCGTATGTCATCGCCCGGCTGATACTCCCGGACTTCACTGAATTCCATTCCCTGTCCGCGGAAAACACTTTTGTATTGACCGGCAAAAAACTCATTGACTGACCGGTTGGCGATAATTTCTATTTGCCTCACTTTTTTCAGAAGTTCGATCACATCGGGCATAGTTGAAAACGGCTGCGGAGAAAAGCGTTGAAAAAGACCTTGCTGCCGCACATGCGGCAATGCATTGTTGATGATACGGTATTTATTATACCGTTTGCAGCATCTTTTGGGCAGCGTATTTTGACCCGCCGGCATTTTGCGGTGTTTCAGTGCCGGTTGCCGGTTTTCCGGCAATGGAGTAGAATGTCTGCGTGGAACCAACTTCGGAAGAATTACTGTTAGCCGCCTATTTGGACGGAGAATTGCCCTCTTCGGAACGGCACCGGCTGGAAGAACGCCTTGCCCGTGAACCGGAATTACGGCAGCAACTGACCTTGCTCGAACAAACATGGCATTATCTTGACCTTCTCGAAAAGGAACCTTCTGACGAAGAACATGTGGAAACAACGCTGAAATTGGCGGCCGTTTCGGTTTCCGCAGTCCCGCCGGCAGCGCAAAACCGTCACCTCCGGCGTTTTTTCACCGGCAGTATTCTTTGGGCAGCAGTATTTTTCGGGGCTTTTTTCCTCGGTGAACGTTTTGCTTCGGACGATCCTTTTTTCAATCTGGCGGTGGAACGGCTGGATATGTATTTAACCGTTCAGGACGACGGCATTGAACTGCTGCGGCAACTTGCGGAAAAGCGGGTTTTCCTGCCGCCGCTGCCGGACGGCGAATCCGCAGGCACACCGGGTGAATTTATTCCGACCAATCAATACGGTTTCTGGTCTTCAAAAGTGATGACCGATCCTCAAAATGAGTCCGGTAAAACGGAATCGCGTTATCTTTATCAAAAAAATCTGCAAAAATTCCGCGACATGACGTGGGTGAAAAAGGAGCAAATTCGGAAACTGCATTGGGATATTGAACATGCGCCGCGGAAAAGAGAGTTGGTGCTGACGCTCCAGAATTATTATTATTGGCAGAAATCGCTGCAATCTTATGAAAGAACCGAGTTGCGCCGTCCCAAACGGATGGACGAAAAAGTTGCTGATATTGCGGCACTTAAAGCGAAACTGGAAAAACAACTGCCGCAATACAGCACCGGCAGTTCTTCGGAAATCGTTGTGAATGATGAAAACACGATCAAACGTCTTGCCGAACTTGCCGCTTGTCTTTCGGATATGCCGATCCGTCAAAAAGAGCGTTTGCTGGACGAACCGCCGGAACAGATTATTGACTTTCTGGACAGGTATCTCCGCGGACAGGGCGGTTCACCGGATCAGAACGAATTTAACTGATAGCGGTTACGCTGCCGACGTTGATAATGGATGAACCGACATACAATTTTGCTTCGCCGTTTTCGATGGAAACTTTATCGACTGTTCCGGTAACGGTTTCGTTTAAGGAATTGACACCGGTGACGGTTTTCCCGATCAGCCCGGACGCTGTGGACAATGCCTGCCCCAGCGTCAGCGATTCAATGCTGTTTGTCAGTTTATCGTTTGAAGTAATGGAGCGGATTTGACTGATTTGCTGCAACATTTCCGTATTGCTCATCGGATTCATCGGGTCTTGATTTTCGAGTTCGGCGACCATCATTTTGATAAAGTCGCTCATTGTTAAATCATTCATCCTGTCGGAGTTTGCCGTGAGGGATGTATTGGCTGCGGTATTATTCACAAGGGAATCAACGCTGGACATAATGGTCTGGAGGGGAAACTTGTCAGGAACGGGAACCGAACCCGGAATGTTCCGCGATCCTACAAAAAAAGTCCGGCGGCGGCAAGAGTGATTTTGCGTTAAACGGAGTCCAAACGCTGTTCTGTCCCCGCTGCTGCCGTGCGCTGCTCAACTTGCATGGTCTTCTTCTTCGCCGAGGATGTTGAAGTTCTCGCACATAAACATATAGCCGAGAATACCGGCGCAAACCAAGCCGGTACTGACGAGAACTTCCGAAACCGCCGGATAGTAAATACTGCCCGTTTCGCGGATCATGCCGGTAATCACCACATTCAAACGGTTAAAAAACACGCCGAAACTGGTCAGCAAACCGTACACAATAATCCAGCCCCGATAATTAATCAGCGGCGAAAAAACAATGATCAGCGGAAGCACAAGTCCGATGCCGAGTTCGGCAAGGAACGCATAACTTTCAAAACTCCCCTCGGCAAGCAGCGGCAATTCTCCGGCATAAACCAGATCGCCGATTTTCAGCGCAAGGTAAATCAGCATCAACACGCCGCCGATGCGGGCAAGTGTTTTCAGAACCGGCACCGGTGCAAGATGTCCGTAAGCACAGTAAGCAACAATGCCTTCAACAGCAATCATCGCCGGTCCGACAAAAAACGAGGAAAGGAAAAAGAAAACAAAAATGATCGGACTCCACCAGAGCGGATGCAGTTTGCCGTCCATCATCAGGTACAAACCGCCGAGCGAGGATTGGTGCAGTGTCGGCAGCATCACGCCGATAATCAGCAAAACCGGCAGCACTGCCGCAAAAAACGGGTGCAGAAACCGCATCACTTTTTCGGTGACAATTTCGCAAATCTCCAGCGTTTGAACAATCGTGTAAAGCGAAATGCAGATATAGACCTCGAACAGGACGGAGTCATGTCCCCACGAAACAACCGGCACCCAAAAATTCCACCAGCGTCCGATTTCAATGAACAGTCCGACAACGACAAGGAGATAGCCGATGAGAGACGTGAGCATCGTTGCTCTGGCGACGGCATGAAGACGGTGATTGTGCAGGATATGGATGATCAGGGCGGTACCGTAACCGCCGCCGGCAAGAGCCACACCGCAAAGAACATCAAAACCGATCCAAAGCCCCCAGGGCCATTGGTCGCTCAGATTCGTTACATGTCCCAGTCCGAAGAGAAGACGGAAAATGACAACGGCACCGGCAGCGGCGGCAAGTGCTGACAACAGCAATCGGGCGGGCGTGATACGAAACGACCACTGATCGGTAAAGGAAAGTTTGACGGCACAGCATTTTTCAAAGGAAATGCGGAATAAACCCGGTTTCGGCGAATCGGACATCTTAAAATCAGGGGGACAGAAAATACAACGGGGCGGATTGTACTCTCTCCCCCGCCGGCTGTCAAGTCCTTGCCGGGCGGACTGCACGGGCAGGGGGAGAAGACGGCAGGCATCAGACGGCAGACGGCAGCAAAAGAGAGCGGCGGGTGAATTCCCGCCGCTCTCTGCCCCTCTTTTCGGAAACAATTTTTGTAGTATAATAGCGATCTGAATGTGTTTCTCTGTGAAAGGGTGCATGTTCTCCTTGTGAGGAGTAAAAAAGAGCCGGAGGGGCGTTCCCTCCGGTTTTTTCGTTCACTACCGCAGACGGCAGAAAAAAGATACCTGCAATCTTTCCCCCTTTCTTGCTGCCGTCTTCTTCCCCCTCTGCCGCCGTCTGCAATCTGCCGTCTGCTGTCTCCCTGTGGTACAATAGTACCGTTTTCCGATTTTCCCTGACTTTTACATGGCAAGATTTTTGTGACCGGCAAGGTTTTTATCATCGGCGCAGGTCCCGGCGACCCTGAACTGCTGACGCTGAAAGCGGTCCGCTGTCTGCGGCTGGCCGATATCGTCTTTTACGACTATCTGATCGATGAACGCACACTGCTCCATGCAAAACCGGAAGCGGAACTCGTTCCGCTGGGAACGCATCGGGACGGACGCAGAATGCCGCAGAACGAAATCAATGCCCGCATGACCGCCGCCGCCTTGTCCGGCAAAACCGTTGTCCGGCTCAAAGGGGGCGATCCTCATCTTTTCGGCTGTCTGAATCAGGAAACCGAAGCCCTGCTCCCGCCGCCGGATGCCGGTGCAGCCGGCGTTGAATTTGAAGTTGTGCCGGGGATTACGGCGGCATGCGCCGCCGCACAAGCCGCAGGGATTTCGCTGACCGACCGCCGTTTCGCCGATACCGGCGCAGCGGCGTTCATATCAGGACACCGTCCGCATCATCCGTCTTTGCCGGAACCGGATTTTACGAAATATGCGGCGTTCCCCGGAACGCTGGTGTTTTATATGGGCGTGTCGTCCGCCGTTCACTGGAGTTCCGGTTTAATCGCCGGGGGGAAACCGCCGGATACGCCGGTGCTTTTTGTCTTTCATGCGTCCATGCCGGATCAGCGGACGGTGCAGACAACGCTTGCCGGCGTAGAAGAAACCGTAAAAAAAGAAAACCTGCGCAGTCCCTGTTCGGTGATTGTCGGGCAAGCCGTCAATGTGCGGCAGTTGTGCCTGCATCACCGTCATGCTGCGCAGGAACCGCCGTATCAGGAAGATGTTTCATCATAACCGGGTATTATCATGCACATTGAATTTCCGCAGCCGGTCAGTCCGGTGCCGTACAGATCGGGTCAAACGGCAAAGACAAAACTGATCCGCTGCTGCACTGCTGCGATGCTTCTGTGCGGTTGTTTCGTTTCTGTCCTTCCGGCGGCAGATAAGCCGGACTGGGTGGAGGTCAGTGTCGATAAGACGCATTTCGTGAAACGGGGGACATCCGAGTCCGTCTTGCTCTGGGGTGTCAACTACGACCGCGACACGAAAATGCGGCTGATGGACGACTATTGGATCAGCGAATGGGATACGGTTGCCAAAGATTTTGACGAAATGAAAGCCCTTGGTGTGAATGTCGTCCGTATTCATCTTCAGTTCGGGCGGTTTATGAAATCCCCGTCGCAGCCCGATGCGGAATCTCTGAAACAGTTGTTCAAGTTGATACGGGCGGCGGAAGAGCGGGGATTGTATCTTTATGTCACGGGGCTGGCGTGCTACAAAAAATCGAATATTCCCGCATGGTATGATGCTATGAACGAAAAAGACCGCTGGGCTGCCCAGTCGGTGTTTTGGAAACATGTGGCGAAAACGTGTGCGCCGAGTTCCGCTGTGTTTTGTTATGATCTGATGAACGAACCCGTTGTGCCGGGCGGGCAGACCGGCGACTGGCTGCCGCCGGAAGGACTCGGAGACATGTTTTATGTTCAGAAAATTACCCGGACACCGGACGGACGAACATCCCATGAAATCGCAAAGGCATGGGTCGATTGTCTGACGGCGGCGATCCGCAGCGAGGACAAACGGCATTTGATCACGGTCGGCGTTATTCCCTGGGCAGCAGTATGGCAGGATGCCAAGCCGTTGTTCTACGATCCGGTCGTTGCGGAAAATCTGGATTTTGTGAGTGTCCATTTTTACCCGAAAGGAGGAAAAATCGGCGAGACGCTTCAGGCACTCAAGGTTTACGCCATTGGCAAGCCCCTTGTCATTGCCGAAATGTTTCCGCTGCATTGCAGCATCGAAGAAATGGATCAGTTCATCGCCGGTTCCAAGCCGCTCTCGCAAGGATGGATTAGTTTCTATTGGGGCAAAACCATTGAAGAATACGCCCGAACACCGTCGCCGTCCATCGCGGACGATACGATGAAAAAATGGCTGGAGTATCTCCAATCGCATTCAACCGCAAAAAACACTGATGCCGGACGAACAAATAGAAAAATACGGAAATTGAAATTAAAAAGAAAACAGAAAACCGTTCTGCAAGCGGAATTCACCGGAAGATTTTACTGTGCCGGCGGCAATGCCGGTATAATGAAAAGCCGCGTTGAGAAATTCCTGCGGAAATGATGAGTGATGAAAACAACGATAACCGAATCGGAAACATCTCTAAAAACAATGAAATTCAAAACAATGAAAACGCCTCTTTCCGTTGAAGAGATTGCATCTCTCAAAGCATCCGCTGTGTTTTTGGAAAAGCAAAAGCGGGGGAAGCCCGCGCAGTTTTCCGTGCGGTTTCTTGTTGTCGGCGGCAAAGTTTCCGCCGATGACCTCCGCAGTGCCGCCGCATTGGCCAAGCGGTACGGCGACGGCACCGTGCATCTGACCACGCGGCAGGGCTTTGAGATTCCGCACGTTCCCTACGGGAAACTGGACGCATTCCGCAAAGCCGCCGCCGAAGCAGGGCTGAAGCAGGCATTAAGCGGTCCCTGCGTCCGCAGCATTACGGCATGTCCCGGCACGTGGTGCCGGTTCGGCAGCATTGATACGCAGGCAATAGCGCAGATGATTTTCCGAAAATTCGGCAAGCGGGGGAATCTGCCGCACAAATTCAAGATTGCGGTGGGCGGCTGCCGTCATTGCTGTTCCAAACCGCAGGAAAACGATCTCGGCGTGATGGGCAGCGGCGGCTGTTTCATCCTTTTTGCCGGCGGAATGGCGGGAAAAACGCCCCGCTGGGGCGACAAACTGCCGGCCGTGATCAAAACGAAAAAGGAACTTTTGGAAACCATCGGACACGTGATTGCTTGGTATTCCGCCTGCGGCAATCCGAAAGAACGGTTCGGGGCAACTATTGAAAGAGCCGGATTGGAAAACCTGCTGCGGTATCTTGCGGAGCGGCAAAATGTGTCCGCCGGTCAATGACGGCGGCTCCGCGGCGGCATGCGGGCGTGCGGTTGACGCAAGCGGGGTTTTCGGATTAAAATAGGGCATCCGTTTTGACGGCGGATGTTATTCAGGGAAATCAACAATGAATGCAGCGGCTGATCTGCCGGAGCAGATTGAT
>JAIRPZ010000327.1 GCA_031256755.1 Planctomycetaceae bacterium | reverse complement strand
TCCCCCCGTCCAGCGTTTATGATGCCCGTCCCACGTTTTTTGCGATCCTTTATCCGCAACTCGAACAGGGCGGATTGTACGAAAAACTCTCTACCTGTTTCTCTAACGGTACAAGCAATCTTGCGAGAGTCGATAGTATTGCGGGACTTGAAAAAGATTTTGGCGGATTTGCCGGATACCGCTGTCCTTCCGCCAGCGGATCACTTACGTCAAAAGAGGATACATACATTGGACCGGTCTCCGGTTACTGCCTGCTCTCGGCGTTCAATATAGATGGCAAACCGGAATCAGATCGGCTTGATATAGGCCCGGGTATTCTTTGGAACCCAGATACTACTGAGCCAGCAATTTCCGGCGTGCAAGAGAAAGATGCCATGCCGATTCGTGCCGCCGTCGCGACCGGTATCAATGCCGCAAATCAACCGGTACCGGCATCAGATACGAGCATTACCCGCTGGGAACCCCGTGATGACCTTTCATTTTGGAGTGATGGAACATCAAATCAGTTCATTTTGAGTGAAAAAGGACTTGGGGAAAAGGACCCTGATGCTGACACCCCGTACAATGGAGGAATCCTTACAATGGATAGTAAAAAAGTCGGAACGATTAAGTGTGTTGCGAGACATATTGGTTTCTATAGTACACTCACTGCCTTTCTCGATAACGGTACTATATTGGGGAGTTCCCATACGGCAGTGATGAATATGCTGCTCGGTGATGGTGCTGTCCGCGGAGTGCCGAAAACCACACCGGCGGAAATTATCTGGAAATTAACCGTTGTCAATGATATGCAGGCAGTTGACATACCGTAAGAAACCGCTCTTCTGCCCATTAACGAAGCGGGGGGATATACGTCCCCCCGGTCATTGTTTGTTTTTCAACGACATCTCTTCATGGTCCCTATTGCCAAAACGGAACAGATGTAAAAATCGTCATCGGATTGACGATAAATTCTGGTTCTTCGGCCGCCATTGGCGAATACAATAGGTTTAAGATAAGACCCGGAAAACAGGAAAGAATTTTTGTGCAGGATTTTCAGGATAAAACAGGAGTCCTTGCCGTGCGGCAGCACCCGCCGCTCCCGTTTTTTCTCCATTATTATCTTTTTTCTCCTTTTATTCTAAACAAACGGACTCTTTCTGCGTAGGATCATTAGAAAATCATTGACCGGAATTTGCCTTTCGCCAATCAGGGGGTATATTACGGCACAGTGATTGATACGTCCGGCAGAAAGCCGTTACCCCATCCGCAACGTAGGATTTCCTTTTCCGAGGTGCGGTTCCCTGTTTCCCCCCCGGGCAGGTGAACCGTGCCGCTTTTATCCCCTTATGAGCAATCATTCCGCCCCCTATCGGTTTACGTATCTGCGAAACAAACCCGGCATCTGTCCGACATTACAGATTGCCGCTTTTTTGTTTCTCTTATTTTCTGCCTCCGGGGCATCAGCCTTCGGTCAGATACCGCTTTTCGTTCCGCCCGGAACAGCGGTCTTGTCCGAACCGGCACCGCTGCAACTGACTCCAGCCGGTAAAACCGGAGAATTCCGTTCCGAACCCGCCGGTTCACGCCCGCTGCTCCTGCCGGCACCGCAACTTCTGCCGCCGGCGAACAACGAGCATGTCGCCAAAGTTCTTCAGGACGGACAGCAACTCGAATCCGAATCGCGCTGGGGAGAAGTGTTGACCCATTACGAAGCCGCACTGCGCACTTACCGGAATGATACGGCACTGATGGATCGCTACCGCGTTGCCCGTTTTCACTACGACGTGGGACGGCGGTTTCACGATTCCAGTTACCTTAAATTGATCAGCAATCTTTCGGTTGCCGAAACGCTGAACTTTTTCGGGGAAGTTGCCGCCCGTATTCAGCAGGATTACGCCGATACGCCGAATTGGGATCAACTGTTCCGGCACGGCTTGCAGGACTTTTCTATCGCTCTTTCGGATGCCGCTTTTCGGAAAAATGCCGGTTTGTTTGCGGCGGCGGAAAAGATTGACGCTTATCTCAATGCGGTGAAAACAACCGCAAACGGCTGGGAGATACGCCATCAGGAAGATATGAAAAACGGTTTGCTGCATATTGCGGAAATGGGACAGAAACAAATCGGGCTGAATCCGGTCATTGTTCTGATGGAATTCACGTGCGGCGTGATCAATTCGCTCGATCCTTACACGGCTTATCTCACGCCGCATCAGTTGAACGATCAATATGCAATGATTTCCGGCAATCTGGTCGGTTTGGGCGTTGAACTCCGTACCGACCGGGATTCGCTCCTGATTGTCCGGGTGATACCGGGCAGTCCGGCAATGGAAAGCGGTTTGAAAGACGGAGACCGGATTTTGACCGTTGACGGGATTTCGACCCGCGGCCGAGACACCGATAATGCAGCGGATTTGCTGCAAGGCAAAGAAGGAACGCGTGTCCGTTTATCCGTTGTATCTGCCGGAATGGGGCAGCGTCCCCGCAATATCGAGATCACACGCCGGCAAATTGACGTTCCTAGTGTTGAGGATGTCCGTATGATCAGCGATAAACTCGGTTATGTCAAGTTGACGAGTTTTCAATCGAAGACATGTGCGGAACTCCGCCGGGCGTTAGCCGAACTGGAACGGAAAGGGATGAAGGGTTTTATTCTTGATTTGCGGCGGAATCCGGGCGGACTGTTCCAAGTCGGCGTGGAAGTGGCGGATATGTTTATTGATAAGGGCGCGATTGTCCGAACACAAGGGCGGCAAAATAAAGTAAAAAACAGTTTGGATTCGCCCTATATGGCGACAGCGGAACAAACGTACAAAATGCCGATGATCGTTTTGATTGATGAAGAAAGTGCGAGTGCTGCCGAAATTGTGGCGGGTGCGCTGCGGGATCATGACCGTGCCGTCATTATCGGCAAGCGGAGTTACGGCAAGGGAACGATTCAGCAAATTCTGCCGGTGCGGACGGGAACAGACGGAGTACGTTCAGGTGTCAAACTGACGGTGGAAAAATTTTATTCGCCGAAGGGCTGGGCTTATAGCGGAGTCGGAGTTTCGCCGCATATTGCCGTCAAGGATGAAAACCGGATTGCACTGGCGCGACCGCTGGAGGGGCGTTTGATTCTGCCGCTGCCGAGAACCGTGTCGAGTAATTTGGACGATCCGTTCATTCAGGAAGCCGTCAAAGCCGCTGCCGCCCTGCCGCTTTAACTTTAATGTATATCTATCTGTTTTTGCCGCCCGATTGGAAATGCCGATTGCAAAGCAAAGTCAGCGGATTCAGAAATACTGTATAGTATTAGATTAAGTTAACAATTACCGTATTATTTTCCGCTCCGCATTTCTGTTTCACGGGCAGCACGGATACGTTCAATTTCCGCGAATACCGGTGCGGCGATATTATCAAAATACTTCCGCTCTGCCGAAACAGTAATCTGTCCGCGGTCAAAACGATTGATTTCCGCTGCGTTTTCCGGGACAGAATAATCAAGAATCTCTTTCCGCTGCTCTGCCGAATACTTATCGACAATGGAATCCGCAATGTCCGCCAATTCGTTTTTCGTCTTTTCTCTCGGACTGATTTTGCTGCCAATGACATTCTCCAAATCGTCAAGCGTCCGCTTGTAGCCGGTGTCCGGGTTAAGAAACTGGTCGAGTGTTGTTAACTTGCCTTCTGTCCATTTTTGAAATCGTGTTGCCCCCAGCCACTCGCGTTGGAAAGTCGGCGTTTGCGTTTGGAAATAGTCCTTAAACGTAGCGTCTTTCATTTGCCTGTACGGACTTTTCCTCGTCTTCTTTTCGTACTCCCGAATCGCCCGGTAACGGAATGCCCGGCGCATGGTCGACCGCCGGACAGCGGGCGTATTCAACTGTTTCGGCGCAGATACCGGGATTATGTCGGACCGGTTGAAATTTCTTCACGGGAACGCCGGAATTTGCCGATACAATGTTGCGGCAAATTTTTGCAACCCCTAGATGGAGAAATGCGATGGAACGCGTGAAAGAAGTTGACTCTGTATTGCAATTTGTGCGCCGGATAGCAAAGAGTTTCCGGTTTTCGGCGGAATCCGAAATTGTCCAGCAAATATTGCTGCTGGGTGATTCTTTTTACGGCTACCGTTTTGCGGCATCGGAATACACGGCGGTTTGGTCGGCAGCGGATCGGACAGTCAAAATGTTTGACAGCGACGGACAGCAATTGGGATCGTTTTGCCCGGATTTGTCTTTGAATTCAGAAAACGTGCGAATACTGCCGATGCTATCCCGCAAAGCCGCTTAAGGCATTTCCCGCCCGCCTCTGTGTCCTTGTTGGACAGGGGATGCTGGCAAGTATTACGAATACCATCCGACAGAACTGCCCGTGCGGCAGTACCCGTCGCTCTCATTTTCTAATTATCAATTCTCCATTTTCAATTAAAAATATATCCCATCTGTCAAGGATACGGCGGAAGTCCGATTCGTTGTACCGAGCCGCTGTTTTTACCGCAAACTTTTGCTGATTGCGTCCGCCTTGCCGCTCATCAGCGTTTCATGCGGAACGGTTTCGTTTTGCAGTTCTTGGGGCTTTTCCTTCTTCTTAAACCATCGCGTCCAGCGTTCCCTTTTTTCCGCTGTTTTTTTGTAATCATCCTGCCAACGCTGTTCTTTTTCGAGTTCGGCTCCTGCTGTTTCCAGCCGTTCCATTTCGCTGTTGCGGACAATATGCACTTCTTGAAGCATTTGAGCGGAATTCTTATCGTGATACGCCCGAATGTCGGACAACGGACTCTGCGGCTCATAAGCCGATTGATGCGGCTGCAAATAAGGAGGCGGGGCTTCAATATTCGGCGCAGCACGGTGTTCTATCAAACCGCACCCCGCCGATATTACCGGCACAGATAAAATCAAAATGTACTTCGTTATCGCCGTCATAATCAATCCCTTCCCTACTATCGGTATTTTTATTCCGGTACTTCACAAAAACAATCCCTAATCAAAAACGGCACATTACGGGTATGCCGATAAACAAACGTATGGAATCGCAAAACCGCTTTGTGGCGATTGTTCCCAAGAGTACCGCTCCTTACTGGCTGCTGTTTTTATCCGGCATCGGCAGCATCGCTTTGTTAGAGTATGCTTACCTTCAGCTGCCGGTCATGACCAACTGGCTCCCCGGTACGGACTTGCGGTTCCTTGATGTTGCCGACGGCAGGTCTCTGCTGAACGGGCTGCAATCGTTTTTCCTGCTGCTTTTTGCAGCGGTTTCATGGGTCAATTTCCAACTCGGAATCCATTTCAAAGACCCTTACCGGCAGGCGGATGTTTGGTTTTGGGGAACTTGTACGGCGGTCTTTTTATCTGCGGATGTTCATTCTGCGCTGCATCTGACCATCAGAGATATTCTTGTCCGTTTTTGTGAAACGGCATTATACGAGGACGGCACGATTTGGTGGGTCGGACTTTATACCTTATTTTTCGGCACTGTCGGCTGCCGGATTTTGTGGAATATGCGTGCGTCCTTTTTACCGGCAGCCCTTTTTATCGCAGCGGTTGCCGGAACAGTGCTTTGGGGACTGCTGGATTTTCGGCACATCACCGTTCCATTTCCCCAATTGGAAGGAGAGCGGGAACAAACAGCGTTGAAAACTGCTTTGGCTGCTGTTTCGATGCTGCTTGCGGTTTTGTCGGTGTCGCTTTTTGCCCGAAGGCAGGTCTTCCGTGATCCCGACATTGCGATCTGGTGGACGGCGAAGGTTTGGAAACACAAAATGTTAATACAGAAAATTGAAGACAATAGGCAAACGGAAAAAACCGACAAAGCGTTTTCGGTCGTCCCTGCAAAAGCCGAAAGACCGGTCATTAAACAGCAAAATAAGGATAAACCGGCAGGAAACGGTGTTTCGCCCGAACCCGGAATCGCCGACCTGCTGATAAACCGGAAATAGTTTGAGAAAGCATCCTTCCGCAAGGAATTGACAGGAAAACTCTGTGTATTTTCTCTATACTACCGGCAGGCGTGATAAAATCAGAAAAAACGGCTTTTTTCGGAACGAAACATTCAATTCTTACAGACGGTATAACCGAAATAGGCATTACAGCGTTATTTTTTGACATACTATCGGGGCTGTGCCAATGTCTCCATTGAGTCGACATCCTTTTTCCGCAGCGTTTTGCATTGCCGTCATTATCGCAGTGTGCAACTGCGCAGCAGCGCAGGATGCCCTTCGTCTCTGGAAACCCTATACGCCGGAATCATTCGGCGGCGGAAGACGCACCAATGACGGTATTTACGCGTCTCTTTCCGGTATCTATTGGACAATTTCGGCACCCAGAGGGGGCTACATCGGTGCCACCACCGCCAGCGGAAACGAAGAACACCGCTACGTCCTCGGAAATGACGGTGCAACAATCGGCGTTTATCAAGCCAACACCCTTTCGGCATCGCTGATGAAATCGGGAGCGACATTAGGCACCCGGTTTGAAGTCGGAAACCGGGTCGGTCATCACGGCTGGCTTGTCAGTGCTTATTCTCTTCCCACCCGAACTTACGGACTTTATCAAAAAAATGCCGCTTTGGTGTTTCGGGATGAAGGAAATTTCCGGTTCTCTCCGGCAGTGTTCATGAATTCCGGTTCAGGAACAACCGGCAGTACCAGCACCGGCACAACTTCCGGCAGCGGAATTGAACACATATTCGTTTGGAATAAGGGGACCAATTCCTATTTAGACAGTCAGGGAAAACTTCCGTACAACGATTCGAACTTTCATTATCTCATCACGAGCAAACAGAGTATCAAGGATACAAACCAAAACCCGCAGGATATTGACGTGCCGAATACGATTCCCGGTATCGGCTATCTTTGGGGCTGGTATGTTGTCACGCCGCCGTCATCTTCGACCGATGACAGTTCTTCTGACGACACCTCCGGTTCCGGGACAACAACGAATACCGTTTCCAGTACGTTTGCGGTTTTGGCTCCGGTGCCGGTCTCGCTGCGGAATGTGACGATTGATGCCCGTTCAAAACACCAAAGCGCAGAACTGCTTTACACTTACCGTCCGCATCCGTTTTCATGGGGAAGTATTGAATGGGTCGGCGGTTTGAAATACTGGGATTTCGATGACCGGTTTACCTTCGGCAGCGGACCGAAAACTCAATCAAGCAGTACCGATACCGGCTCTGACACTGATACCGATACCGACACAGGGACAACGGATACAACCGAAGCACCGGCGGCATTCTCCGCCATCACGGCTCTCAATTTCCGCACACGGGCGCAGAACCGGATTTTCGGTCCGCAAATCGGCATCAAAATGAACCGTCAAAATGCACGCTGGACGTTCTTTGTGGATGCCCGCCTGACCGCCGGTATCAACATGCAGTCGATCAATCTGGCAGGAGATCTGGTCTATGCAGGAACGGAAACATCGGCAACAGACAGCAGTACCGATGACAGCACAACGGATACTTCAACGTCTTCCTCCTCCAATGTTACGCTGATCGGTGTCGACAGGAATTTGACCGATTTCGGACACAAACAGAATAAGAATTACATTTCGCCGATTGTACAGTTCCGGTTCGGGGCGGATTGGCAATGGACAGAATCCGTCAGTGTCTTCGGGGCTTTTGACACAATGTATGCCAATAATATCGCCAGAGGATACCGTGTTCCCGATTACGTGGTGAAACCCGGAACGCTTTTCGGAATCCGGGGCAACGATCACAACGCTTCTGTCATGGTTTACGGTATCGAAGCCGGTATCAAACTCCGCCGCTGACAAGAACGTCAACTTTACCTGTCATGTGAAAACAAGTTATGCACGAATCGCCTTCCGGTAATTTCGGTACAAAATTTCTGACCGTTTCGGCATCTTTAGTGATTGTGTTTGCCGGTCTTTATGCGGCACGCGGGCTGGCGGCTCCGTTTTTACTGGCGGTTTTCTTTGCGATGATTTTTGCTCCGCCGCTGAACTGGCTGAAAAAGAAAGGACTTTCCGGCGGAATTGCCATTGCCGTTCTGTCCGTTGCCGTTTTTTTGATTGGTCTCGGAGTCGTGCTGCTTTTTACCAATTCGCTCACTCATTTTGCCGAAAAATTGCCGGAATATAAGGGGAAAATCGCTGCCGGATACAGCGTGATTGATTCGGAAATACAAACCGTCTGCAAGCAATGGAATATTGAAGAGACCTACACGCTCAACAGTATGGTCAAAGTGGATACGCTGATAGCGTTTGCACAAAACAGCGTGAACGTTCTGCTCAATGCCGCGACGGTTTCGGCACTTGTGGTCATTATGGTTGTTTTTATGCTGATTGAAGCCGCCCGGCTGCCGGAAAAAATCAACGCCGCTTTCGGCGGCAGGGATTTGTCCAATGAGTATCTGAACAAAATTGCCGCCGATACGTGGAATTACATGAAAATCAAAACTGTTGTCAGTTTTTTCACCGGTTTGGCGACGGGTGCCGGTCTTTATTTTCTTCAAGTGGAATATGCGGCTCTGTGGGGACTGCTGATGTTTTTCTTGAATTATATTCCGAACATCGGGCAGATCATTGCTGCTGTTCCGCCGGTTTTATTGGCATTGGTTGATCCGCATCTCGGTTCGCCGCTGTGGGATGCGGCGTGGGTTATTCTTTGGATCACGCTGGTGAACACGGCATTCGGTTATGGAATTGAACCGCGTTATTTGGAACAGGGACTTGGCCTATCCGGTTTGGTTGTTCTTTTGTCGTTAATTTTTTGGGGCTGGCTGCTGGGTCCGATAGGAATGTTTCTTTCGGCACCGTTGACGATGGTTCTCAAAATTGTGCTGCAAAACGATCCGAAAACGAAGTGGATGGCCGTCATGTTGAGCAACCGGTAATTTTTGCCTGTGTAATTTTTGCAGAGGGGGTGCCGGACGGGCAAATTCCCCGCGGCGGACTTCCGCTCTTGACATTTGACCCGTTTCAGATTATAATAAAAAATGTAAGAAACATTACTTTTCATATTTTTAGAAGGAGAACTAGTATGAAAAACAAAATTCAGAGCAGAAAACAGATGTTTCCCGTTTTCGCCGCCGGTTTTACAGCCGGAATCACCGGCAAAACCCCTGCAAATTACGCAGAAAAAGCCATTAGCAATAAAA
>JAIRPZ010000277.1 GCA_031256755.1 Planctomycetaceae bacterium | reverse complement strand
AACAACAAGAAAACGCCGGAACAGTTCCCGTTAATTTTTTCCGGCGTGAAACAGCGGGAACCGGACGACAAACTTATCTCTAAAAAAAGGGGTGTGCAGAGATACACCTTCAGGAATCTATTCTTCGCCATTGGAAGGCGGAGAATTGCCTGCATTTGGAGCAGGACAAGGAGTCCGGCGAAGATAAACACGTTTTTCGGAATGCGGCGTTGGGTAAGGTTTGGACGTTCCTGACGGGAATGGCGGGAGCGGTTGTGCGTCTGACGAAGAAGGAGGATCGCACTTTGCGGGAAGTATGAGAACAATTAAGAGCAAAACTTCAAAACGCTCTGTGTATTGGTGTTAGAATACTCCGGTCTGTCGAGTATAAAAAGCAAACATTTTCTTGCTGCGGACACCTGCCAATACATTGCGGCGTTAATGAAACGTTTCCCGCAAGAAAGTGCGGCATTGATCGCCGACATCGACGAAGAATTCAAAACGCCGGAACGCAATGTTACGGTGTTGCCCTGTTCCGCCGCGATCTTTCCGGCACTTACTCCCTTGCCAAACACATGTCCGTCCGGGATCAGTTCGGGCAGTAAAAATATCAGCCCCATTTCACTGCATCACGAATCCTGTGTCTCTTTGCTCTCGAATCAAATCAATCCGTAAACAATACCGTCTGGATTGCAACAACTGACGGTTTAGCCCAAATGAGTGAGTGGTTTATGAAGTGGCATCATCTCTGCGGCAGAGCAGCAGGTGCTGAAAACTCCGCTGCTTACCAAAGGAAAAATTCATGATTTTTGGGGAGGTGTTCATAAACAATTCATTCTGAAAGAGGAGCATTACTTTATTAAAATCCACCGGAATTACCGTTACAACACAATTCTTTCCTTTATCGGCATTAGCTGTCTTGGTGGCGAACCGACATTTTATGAAGATTTCGGCGTTTCGCCTTGGGTGGGAAACAGCATGATGAGGATGGACCTGCCAGACATTCCGAAGGAAAACTATGTGGACAAAGCAAAACTGGCGGCAGCAATATGGAAACGCATTAACGCATCCAGCCCATCTGCGGAGCGTGCCGGTTTTTACCGCAAGACACAATTAATGGCGTACCAAACCGCCTGTCATGCAGCACTGGACGGCGGAGAAAGCGAGAAACAACTGGCAAAAGTGCTGTCATGGCGGTTTCTTCAATGGACGAAAGAGCAAATCGATCAATGGGAAGCAGATATGAAAGAAGCAGAGCGGCAGTTCCGAATTCGCGATCCGAAATTTGCCCAAGATCGGGACGAATTCCTTGCCAATCCGAATGACCCGAAACAATTGCGGTACACGAAAATGTGGGAATCAGATACGCATGAGGGCTACGAGGGTGTACGTTTCGAGACACCGAAGTATGACCCGGTACCAGAAGAATTGAAAAGAAAACCGAGTTGGTCCGCCGGCGGAGGATGCAAAATGTCCGGTTTCGGAAGCAACTTGCGGCGGTGCGGGGGCGGGTCTTTGTTCTATGCTGACACTTCGGCAAAACCGGGCAGCATCGCCAGACACCGCGGTACAATCCCCTGCATAAACGCTATCGCAATGCCGTAGTTGGTGATCGGAATGTTTTGGTCCTGCGCACATTTAACACGGTACTTCATTTCACGCTCGTTCAGCATACAGCCGCCGCAGTGAACCACCAATTTATACGGCGATAAATCGTCAGGAAATTCCGTTCCCGATGTGAACGCAAACCGGATTTCCTTGCCGGTATAATCCCGAATCCACTTCGGCAGTTTCACCGTTCCGATGTCATCACATTGCCGGTGATGCGTGCAGCCCTCGGCAATCAAAACCGTATCCGCTTCCGTCAGCCGGTCAAGCATTTTCACCCCTTGCACTGCCGAATGCAGCGATCCCTTGTAGCGGGCAAAAAGAATTGAAAACGACGTAAGTCCAATATCTGTCGGTACTTCAGCGGCAACTTTAGCAAACGCCTGACTGTCGGTAATCACCAATTTCGGTTTTTTACCGAGTGCGGCAAGCGTTTCCCGAAGTTCAAATTCCCGGACAACAATGGCTGTTGCACCGGCATCCAAGATGTCCCGAATCGTCTGCTGCTGCGGCAAAATCAGCCGCCCTTTCGGTGCCGCCTTGTCGATAGGAACCACGAGAACGACGAAATCCGACGGCTGAATCAAGTCGGCAGCAATACGCATTTTACTTTCTTCCTTCACCGCAAGTGCCGCAATCCGATTCTTCAACTCCTCAATCTGATATTTTGTAACAGCACTGATGTAGATTACACCGGTCTGCTTTTGAGTTTCCGCATCCGGTAATGAGATCAAATCCGCCTTATTGTACGCAATGATAAACGGTATTTTTTTGTTACGAAAAATCACGATCAGTTCGTCATCCGCTTGGGATTTTCCGACGGCGGCATCAATCACGAGAACAGCAACGTCTGACTTGTTCAATACCTGTTTTGTTTTTCGGACGCGGAGTTCGCCGAGAGTTCCTTCATCGTCAATGCCGGGCGTATCAATGATGACGACCGGTCCCATCGGCAGAAGTTCCATTGCTTTCGCAACGGGATCGGTTGTGGTTCCCCGAATTTCAGACACAACAGCAAGGTCTTGACCGGTAACAGCATTGACAACACTGGACTTTCCGGCATTGCGTGTGCCGAAAAAACCGATGTGAACCCGATTGGCAGAAGGTGTTTCGTTCATAATGGGATAAAATTTTGTTAAGCAAACCGCATGAAAATACAGTACGGGATATTATCATGGATCCGCAAGCCGTTGTCAACACAGTCCTTACCATCAGCATTAAGAATTGAAAATGGATAATTGACGATGATGTTGAAGAGTTTATGCCGTGAGCGGTTTTATTCTTTGTTTTCTAATTATCAATTTTTCATTATCAATGATCCGTTATCAATTCTCTCCGTTTCTGCTTTTTCACTCCTTTGCTGCTTCGGCGACCGCTTCGGCGACTGCCGGAGCCACTCGCCGGTTCAGCGGACTCGGAATAATATAATCCGCCGAAAGTTCCGCATCAGAAACCATACCCGCAATCGCTTTCGCCGCCGCTATCTTCATTGCATCCGTGATCCTTTCCGCCCGGACATCTAATGCCCCCCGAAAAATGCCCGGAAATGCCAGCACATTGTTGATCTGATTCGGAAAATCACTCCGTCCCGTTCCGACAACGGCGGCTCCCGCCGCTTTCGCCGCATCCGGCAAAATCTCCGGCACCGGATTCGCCATCGCAAAAATCACCGGCTGCGGATTCATACTCCGAATCATCTCCCCGCTGACACAATTCGGAGACGAAACACCGATAAATACGTCCGCCCCTTTCAGCACATCAGCAAGGGTACCGCTCTTTTTCCGCCGGTTTGTGACGGCTGCCATCTCCGCTTTCTCGGCATTGAGATTGTCCCGCCCCTCGTAAATCGCCCCCTGCCGGTCACAGAGAATCACCTCTTGCAACCCCATCGCCATCAGCAAACGGATGACCGCAATGCCTGCCGCCCCCGCTCCGCAAGTAACCACCGAAATTTCATCAAACCGTCTGCCGGTCAGTTTTAACGCATTAAGCATCGCCGCAAGCGTTACAACGGCTGTACCGTGCTGGTCATCGTGGAATACCGGAATACCGCAACATTCTTGCAGACGGCGTTCAATTTCAAAACATCGGGGAGCGGAAATGTCTTCGAGATTAATTCCGCCGAAACTGCCCGCAAGCAAGCGGACTGTATTGACAATTTCGTCAGTGTCTTTGGTGCGCAGGCAAATCGGCACGGCATCGACTCCGCCGAAAGTTTTGAAGAGAGCGCATTTTCCTTCCATCACCGGCATACCGGCTTCGGGACCGATGTCGCCGAGACCCAGAACAGCAGTGCCGTCCGTGATGACGGCAACAAGATTGCCCCGCCGGGTCAGTTCAAAACTTTTGCGGATGTCTTTCTGAATTTCGAGGCACGGCTGCGCCACACCGGGGGTGTAAGCGAGAGAAAGATCGTCCTTATTTTCGAGAGGCGAACGGCAGATCACTTCGATTTTGCCCCTCCATTCGTAATGTTTTTTCAGCGATTCGGCGGCGTAGTCCATCGTATTCAAAAAGCGGAAACAGAAATGAAAATGAAAAAGAGTGCCATGTTGCAGACACTTCCTGTCTCATTTTATCATGAAAATGATGCGGGCGATGCTTTTGACCGGAGGGGACGAGCGGTGCGTTATTTTTTTTCTTTCCGCCGTGCTGACATGGGTCCGTCTGCCGCATCAAAAATCACCAGCAAGTTCATCAGACCGGCAATGGCTGTTAAGTACGTTCCCAATTCAAAAAGCGGCAATTGCTGCTGAATGGTTTCCATAGACGGTTCGACACCGCTGCGGTCGCCGGGGTAAAGTTTGGGCGGCACCATAACCCGTCCTAACAACGGTTTTTGACCGGAACGTATCTGCCATGCATGAAACCCTGCCGGAACTGCCGCCAAACCGAGGCAACCCTGCGGAATCATCCAAAATCTCTGGTCGGCGTTCCGCCATGACCAATAGACATTCCGTGCCGTACCGGCTTCGGCACTGCTTCCCAGCCGGCATCCGATAAGAAATGTCGGAACAATGCAAAAGAAAAACAGCAACGCCTTTGCAAAGCGTCCCTGATAATAATGTCCCAGTCCCGGCACAAGCCAAGCCAGAAATCCGGCGAGGAAGGGATTTTTCAAGTTGATAGTTTGTTCGGCAGCGGCTGCGGGAAAATCGGTCATTCGGGTACGGAATCCTTGTTTGTGCCGATTATCGGCACACCGCCGTATTTTAATGCGGCAGTTGCCGCCCGTCAAGCGTTGCGATTCGTATTGGCGCATGAAAAAATACTCGGAATACCTCGGCAATTTTGTTCCGCTGTTTTCTCCGCCGTCCGTCACCGCTCCCGTCAGAGAACAAGCCGGAACCTGCTTTTCTCTTGACAATCCGGTAAAAACGGCTAGAATACCGCAGCGTTGATTTTAACTGACGCAGACAATTTTTTCTAACGGAAAACGGAATTCTATGCCGGAAAAACTAAAAAATGCCATTGCCCACTGCGAAACAGATACGGTTATGGCTGAAATCCAAACACTGCTCGGCAACGGGACAGACGCAAAAGAAATCGTTAATATCTGCAACGCCGGTATGGAATTACTCGGTGAACGTTTTGACCAGGGAGAAGCCTTCATCCCCGATTTAATGTTCGGCGGCGTACTAATGAAGCAGGCAATGGACAAACTCGCACCATTCCTGAAACTGGACGCAGACGAACAGAGGAATAAGAAAACGCTTGTCATCGGAACCGTACGGCACGATGTCCACAACATCGGCAAAGATATTACGGCAATGGTTTTCCGAAGCAGCGGTTTCAACGTGGTTGATTTGGGTGTGGACGTACCGCCGGAAAAGTTCGTTGCCGCCATTCAGGAACACAAACCGGATTTTGTCGGCATGAGCGTTCTGTTGACAACATGCTACAAGTCCGTGATTGAAACGATGGAAGCCGTTAAAAATGCCGGTTTGCGGTCAGCCGTGAATATGTGTGTCGGCGGCGCGGCGGCAAGCGGGCTGCTTGCCGAGCGGGTCGGAGCGGACTTTTACGGGAAAACGGCTATCGACACCCTCAACTGGGCAAAAGGAATCGCCGCACAAAAAAACAGCGGAACGACCGCCGGATAACGGCTGCCGGCAGAAAAACCGCTCTTGACAGATTAAAAATGATTCATTAGATATTTGTTTATTAAAATTAAGAGCAAAACGGTGTCATCAATTGAGTTGCGACAGATTCAAACGTCATTGATACCCGCAGCAATCAATGCCGATTATATTTGCCGTTTTCGTTTCTGCCGCTATCCTGTCAGCAGGCGGGACAGACGCTTTTTCTCAAAATGCCGTGCCGCCTCACCGGCAGCAATCCTCTGCGGAAAC
>JAIRPZ010000267.1 GCA_031256755.1 Planctomycetaceae bacterium | reverse complement strand
CTTCACGTAAGCGAAAATATTCAGTCCGTTTTGGAGTTTTACATTTGGCGAGCGTTTTGAGGTTTTGCTCTCAATCGTTCTCTCACTTCCCGCAAAGTGCGCTCCTTCTTCGTCAGACGCACTACCGCTCCAGCCATTCCCGTCAGAAACGTCCAAACATCCCCCAACGCCGCACTCCGAAAAACGTGTTGGTCTGCGCCGTACTCCTTGTCCTTCTCCGAATGCAGGCACCGCCTCCCAATGGCGAAGAATAGATTCCTGAAATTGTTTTGCAGGTCTTTGATAGAGATTCTTTTGAGGATTTCGGCGATGGTGTGGTCTGTCGGCACTCCGAGGATGACAATGGTGATGACGGTGTGAAACGGATGGGAGACTCCGTGTTTTGACCGCGGGGCGGGAACGCTGTGGGGCATTGCCGAAGTCGGGCGGCGGCAGGGGCGGGCGAAGAGGACATTGCGGACTCCTTTGGAAATGCAGGAACAGAAATAAGTATCTGTTCTTACATACGAAAGAATAGCAAAAATGTCGGGTAAAAATTCGCAAGTCGGGAAACTACGCAACGGACCGACCGCTGCCGGTTGCCGGGAATAAAAGCCGCATCGTTATTGTTCCGGCTTTATCTTGACACGCATGCAAAAAATGTATAGAATCAATCATCTTATGTGTCAAACGCTTTGTTATATTCCTGAAACGTTCTGCGGGCAGCCGGTCTTCGGATGGGGCTGGGGACTCGGATTGTTTTGTCTCTTCGCGTGTCTTTCACAAGCATGGCAATACTATCAAACGAAAAAAATAAAGACCGCCGACATCGGCAGTGCCGCATTGTTATTGCTTTTCGGCGGAATCATCCTGATCTATGTTATTCCCGCCACTGCGGAACATGGACACGGCATCCCCATCCGCGGTTACGGTTTGTGCCTGCTTTTTGCCATTTTTCTCGGCTGCTCGCTGGTAGTTTATCTGGCAGCGAAAAAAGGCATTGCCGGTGAAACCGCGGCTTCACTCTGTTTCTGGACATGTCTGACCGGTGTCATCGGCGCACGGATATTTTATGTTACAGAATACTGGCGCGACATGCTCTGTTTTGACGCTGCCGGTCAATTCCGTCCGGTTGAATCTTTTTTCAATGTCCTCAATATCGCTCAAGGCGGATTAGTCGTTTTCGGTTCCATTCTCGGCGGAATGCTCGGCGGTTTTATCTATATGCAGGTAAAAAAATTGCCGGTTCTGAAATCGTTCGATGCCGTTGCCGTCGGGCTGATGCTCGGCATTGCCATCGGACGCATCGGCTGCCTCTGCAACGGCTGCTGCTACGGCGGAATCACCGATGTTCCATGGGGAATCACTTTTCCTGAAGGAAGTCCGGTTCATCTTCACCAAATTGCACACGGCGATATTTTCTGCTGCGGCTTGAAATTCAAAGAAGTCCCTGCCGGAAACACATCCGGTCATACGGTGCTTGCAGTTGCTGAAGTCGCAAAAGGCAGCACTGCCGAAAAAATCGGGATGAAGAAAGGAATGAAGATACGGAGTATCGGAAACAAAGATGTGGTCTTGAACGTCCGCACGTGTCATGATGCGGCTCGGCTACTTTCTTACAGGCAGGAAACAGCAGCGTGCGTATGTCAAGGCACTGGTCATGATGCGGCTCGGCTGCTTTCTTACAGGCAGGAAGAACTTTCGGACAAACGGATTCGGTTCGATATTTTCAGCAATGCGGCGCGGACAGAAACCGTTCCGTATTTTTTGGAGCGGGAATCATCGCCGGTTTTGCCGGTGCATCCGACGCAAATTTACAGTTCGGTTTCGGCGTTTTGCATTTGCGGTCTTTTGCTGCTGCTGGGGCGGCTTGATTTTTATAAAAGACATGACGGTCTGGTTTTTGCAACTTTTATGTTGCTCTATCCTGCGGTACGGTTTATGTTGGAAATGATCCGCACCGATGAAGAATCCTTTTTCGGAACGGGTTTAACCGTTTCGCAAAACGTGAGCGTTGCCGTTTTTATTGCCGGTGCGGTTCTTTTTGCCGTTGCCGTGCGGAAAAACGGAAAGCGGACGGTTGACTATTTACGAAAATAAGGGACAATACCGCTCTCGTTCTTACGCCCTCAAACTAATCATCTTGTTGTCCGGTAATGGTGAATAAAGCGATAGAAAAAGCAGATGTGCTGATTGAAGCCCTGAAATGGATCCGTCAGCACCGCGGCAAGATAACAGTCGTCAAAATCGGCGGCAGTTTAATGGAAGATACGGCGGCGATGACGCATCTTTTGCTTGACATTGTGTTTATGGAATCGGTCGGAATGAAACCGGTTCTCGTTCACGGCGGCGGTGCGGCAATCAGTCAAGCCATGCAGAATGCCGGCATCGAACCCCGATTTGTACAGGGACGGCGGTACACGGATACCGATTCGCTGGAAATTGTTAAACGGGTTCTGGGAAAAGAGATTAACGAGGAACTTGTCAATCGGATTCGGCTTTTTGAGGGGCAGGCGGCATCGCTGAGCGTGTGTTTCGATTCCAACGTTTTATTCGGCAGGAAATTAACGCTGACGGATGAATGCGGCAGCGAAGTCGATATGGGCTGGGTCGGTACGGTCACGAAGGTCAATACGGAACCGATCCGGCAACTTTGCGAAAGCGGCGTTGTGCCGGTCATTCCTTCCGTTGCCGTGATGCATGATGGCAGCGGGCAGTGTTTGAACGTGAATGCGGATACGGCAGCAACGGCGATTGCCAAAGAATTGCATGCGGAAAAACTTGTCTATGTCAGTGAAGTGAACGGTGTGCGGACAGACCCGGACGATCCGAATTCGATGATCGATTCCATCACTGCCGATCAAGCCAAAAAAATGCTTGCCTCCGGTTCGATTGCCGGAGGAATGATCCCGAAAATTCAGGCGTGTCTGGAAACACTGGAACGGGGAGTCAACAAGATTCACATCATTAACGGTCGTTTGCGGCACGCGCTGCTGCTGGAAATTTTTACCAGTATGGGCATCGGAACCGAAATCACCAACCGCTGATCCGCTACGGAATAGCCAGAATTGCACCGGTAACTGCACCGGCTTCAAACAGCGCACCGCGGATTGAAATCGGGAACGGATCGATCATATACGGCGCACAACTTCCGGCACGGTAATGTCCCAGCGTATAGACACATTCGGTCGGCGGCGTAACCCCCATTTTGTAGGGCAGCAGCGGCACAGTCACAAAAAACTTCGCCCCGGAAATGACCGGCTGTAAAAGCGGGCAAGCCGTGTGTCCGTACCGCTCTAATTGGACATCTTCAAAATACGCCCCTTTCGTGCAAACGGCGGACGCTTTCCATTGGAAACAAGTTTGGGCAAAATGTCTGCCGGAATAGGGTTCTGTTTCCAGAATACATTCCGGCGGCAATTCTGCCGCATTTTTCGGACGAATGTCGTGCGAAATGTCTTTGAGTGATTTTAGTTTAATTTTTTCGCTGCACGGAACGGCCGATACAAGCCGGGCAGAACGCGCCGCGTCCGCAGGCACAGGCGGCTGATTGATTGATGCTCCTGCCGGCGGGTTGACAAGCGGCATCGGTGCCGTTTCGATCACACGCGGCGGAACCGGCGCAAGTGCCTGCACCGACAGAATATTCACCGGCGGGTTCTCTTCCGCAGCGGTAATACAAAATGCCGGAACAACGGCGGTATCGCTGTCCGCCGGCTTTTTCCACGGCAACTCGCCGCCGAAAGATTGCCCCGCCAAAAAAAGCAAACCGGTCAAACACAAAACCCGCTGCTGTAGCCATTGCCGCTGCATCTGCATATGAAATCCCTTCCTAATCCTGAAAACTCTGTACCCGTTACCGGTTAATATCGGCAAATAGACAAACGTTCTTCAGTTTCTTGGATATTTCGTGTTCCCCGTTCCTCTTGAATTCTGCTGTTTCGTCAAAGCCGGACATCATTCGCTCCATTCTTTTTTCGGCTGCGGTTCTATCTTCCGCAGACCGGCGATGCCGCTGATTTCCTTTTCTCTTTTCTGCACGGACGGCGTATCGGTCAGAATGTCAAACCGCAATCCGAACGTTTTGGATTCACCCGGTTTGAGCGGCACAACCCGGTCATGTTTTTTTTCAAACGATTTCGTGTTCGGGAAATTGACGCACGGCTCCATGCCGCAAACATAGCCGTCGGTATTGGCTAACCGGCTTTTCCAAAAACAAAAATAAGGAAATTCCTTTACTGAAAACGATAAACCCAGTCCCCGGCTGCCTTTCGGATTGGTTAACATCGTTTGACATTCCCCGTCGGCATTGCCGGCGGGTTCAAAGAAAAAGACGACTTCTTCACTGCCGGGCATTTCCGGGCAAAGCGTGTCCCAATGCGGCAGGTTTTCGGCGGCGGCACGGGTACGCGGTGTCATTAAATCAAAGGGAACGGCAACTTTACTGCCCGGTGCGGCAAACGGCTGTCCGGTATTGATGTGGTACAGTAATTCAAATTCTCCCGGTTCGGAAGAAAGATTCGTAATGGTGTCCTGCACTGTCCATTCCGTTGAACCGGCAGTGACGGCGAGCGTTGAGGTCAGTTCCAGTTTTTTGAAGAACAGTTTTGATTCGAGAACTTTGCCGGTCAGCATGATTTTGCCGGTTTCGGGTTCAAACGAAAGAGCGAGGGAATGGGCGGGCAGGTTGGCGATTCGGCCGTGCAGCGGATAACGGAGGGAGCCGTCGGCATTGAATTCCGGCGAGCCGTTGCTTTCGAGACCGCAGCGGACAAGCCATTCGTCAAAGCCTTCGAGCCAGCCGAGACCGCCGGGGTCGGAAACGGGTACGAGGGCGGGATGTACCGGACCGGAAGCCGGAGAATCCCATTTGAGTTCGACATCGCCGCACAGGACTTTCCACAGCCCCATTCCGCGTGTCGGCAGCAGGAAAACCGCCAGTTTACCGTTATCGATGCGGACGATATCAACGCCGTCGGAGCGTCCGCCGTGCAGACGGCGTTTGGAAATGTTCACATCTCCGCAGGAAAAATCGAATGTTTCCTGATAGATTCCGTGTTTGGTGTCGAGCAGTGTCCAGTGTTGCAGCGTCATGATTTTTGCGGGGAAGGGGATTGACGATAATTGTATAGATTACCGGACAGCCCCGCCGCCGGCAAGAGACTCTGCGGTTTCGGCGGGTTACAAGATAAAATACGGGTACCGGTCGGCGATGATTTATCGGCAACATACGCACTATAACTGGCAAGAGCGTTAACTTTTATCCGGTCGTTAATGCATTGAAGAAAATATTTCAATAATGTCTTGGTATTCTTTGAAATAAGGGATAAATATTTTTTCGTCCCACTTTTCCAAGAGCATTTCCAGTAATTAAACTCTGCCTTGTTCGTTTGCAATGAGCGTTTTCGCGTGCGTTTGGCGTTCCGCAAGCATCGCAATACGTTGTTGATGCCACACACGATGCTTTTTCCCACCGGATACCATTTTCGATGCCACGAAAATCATGTATTAAAAAATATTCCCATACTTGGAACTCCTGCTGTAGAAAAGTAGTTCACTCTAACAATGCAAAGGCAACGGTCCCAAAAACAACAGGAATCTTTGACGGATGTGGGAACATGCTGCCGTCCGTTGTTTTTTCCGGTGCTGGCTGTGTGTTTGATACAATGACTGTCAGTGCCAGTGCTTCTTTGTTCAGTAATGTTTTCAATACGGACTTTTCATTCCATGTTTTTTGTCATCTGACATCTTGACATATAAACATATACCGCCTTCTGCTTGGTCACCGGTTACCACAACGAGAATATCAAGATTGTCTGTGCGAAGAGAAAGATAGACCATATCGTATCCGTCGGATAAGTGTTCAGAAATAGATTTCTTGCTCTCGGCAACGGGTTGTCCATCTGGATAGTCAATGCAGACATCTTTGTTATTTTTCATACATTGCGTGCATTATACCGCATGCCGCCTGTGCGGCAAACGCAGTGATTCATCGCTGTCTGTCATTCACGATCTGTAAAATCACCCAAAATCTGCTACAATGTCCGAACATTGAAGCGTTTTACCTTTACTCATGTCTGAAGCGTCATCGAAACGCCGTTCCTCCGCAGAGGAGATGGCAAAGTCCCAAAAAGAAATCTCCGTCAGCGAGTTTTTTGCAAAAAACCGCCACCTGCTCGGCTTCGATAACCCGCGCAAAGCCCTGCTCACCGCCGTCAAAGAAGCCGTCGACAATTCACTCGATGCCTGCGAAGAAGCCGGTATTCTGCCCGAAATATGGGTTCATATCGAGCCGGCAGGAAAAGACAAATATAAAGCCGGTATACAAGACAACGGCCCCGGCATCGTCAAAAAACAAATTCCGCTTATCTTCGGAAAACTCCTTTACGGCTCAAAATTTCACCGTCTCCGCATGTCCCGCGGGCAGCAAGGCATCGGCATTTCCGCCGCCGGTATGTACGGTCTCCTCACCACAGGCAAACCCGTCAAAGTCGTTTCCAAAATTTCACCCCGAAAACCCGCCCACTATTTTGAAATCAAAATTGATACAAAAACAAACAAGCCGGATATTCTCAACGGCAGCGGCGACGGTGAAGATATTCCGCCAAATGACGAAGGACGGAAATGGATGACCAAACATGAAATCGAATGGGTCGAAGTGCCAAACGGTACCCGCGTCACCATTGAACTCGAAGCAAAATACAACCGCGGACGAGGCAGCGTTGACGAATATCTTGAACAGACCGCCATCTCCAATCCGCATGTCACCCTTCACTATACTGACCCTGACGGAACAGAAAAACATTATGAACGCGTGATAACAGAACTGCCGCCGGAACCGGTGGAAATCAAGCCGCATCCTTACGGTGTAGAACTGGGGCGGTTTGCTCACATGCTTCACGTTTCCTCCGAAAAATCGCTCGGCAAATTTCTGACGGAAGCATTCTGCAAGGTGTCGCCGTCTGCGGCAAAACAATTTTGCAGCGAGGCGGGTCTTGATTACCGCAAGCCGCCGCAGAAAATTCACCGCAGCGAAGCCGAAAAACTTTATGAAGTGATTCAATCGGCAAAGATTCCGCCGCCGTCAACGGACTGTATTTCCCCCATCGGCGAGGAACATCTCTTAAAGGGTTTGCATAAAGTTGTTCCCGGACAATTTTTTGTAACAGCAACCCGTCCTCCGGCGGTTTATCGGGGCAATCCTTTTCAGATTGAAGTCGGACTTGCCTACGGCGGTGTGCCGGCATCGCATAAGGTCTCGATGGAGACGTTGCAGGAAATGCTCGGCGAAAGCGATGCACGGACGCTGCGGCAGTTTTTAACCTCCACCTTTGACGGACTTGGTGCGGATGCCGCTGATAAAATTATCAAAAATGCCCGGCTGCGTCCACGTGTTTCGCCGAAAAACATTGAAGACAAGGAAATCATCCGGCTGCACGAATCGCTGCAATCGCTCAATTTAAGTGAAGGGCAATCGATGAATGTTTATCGTTACGCGAATCGTGTGCCGCTGCAATTTCAGCCGGGGGCGTGTTTAATCACGCAAACGGTGACGGGGATGAACTGGCGTTCTTACGGTTTGAATCAGACGCGGGGACAACTGCCGCGGGGACCTGTGACGCTGATTGTCCATTTGGCAAGTGTTTGGGTGCCGTTCACTTCGGAAAGTAAAGAAGCGATTGCGTCTTATCCTGACATACAGAAGGAATTGCGTCTGGCGTTGCAGTCGGTCGGTCGGAAATTCGGGATGTATATGAAGCGTCGGGAAAAGGTGAAACACGAAGGAGAGCGGCGGTCTATTTTTCTGCGTTATCTTGGCGAAGTGGCATCGGCGGTGTCCGGTGTCAACGGAATGGACCGGAAGATGCTGTATGATGCGCTGCTTCAAACGGCAAAGAGTAAAACGGTGATGGCGGATGCGGTTCTTGGCGAAGACGGCAAGCCGGTCGAAGAGACGGAGGATGATTTCGGCAGAAACGTCATCATTGCCGGTTCCGACTTAACCGCCTAACCCGGCAGTCCTCGCCGGACGGGCAATTGGGCTACCGCCCGCCATTAAAGATAAAAACGGCGGCAGTTTCTTCGGAACACGGCTTGCAGGAACGGAATCCGGCAGTACAATGAGGACAAAGGATTTACCTGTTTCCTCAGATACTGCCGGCTTCCGGCGTATCGGATATTCACCCTTACAAGGAGATTTTCTATGTCATTTTTTCCTCTGCAAAAGCGTTCTTTGCCTGTTTGTTTTTTACTTCCGCTTGCGGCAGTCATATTGTTTTTCGGTGCGGCACCGGTTTTTGCGGAATTCCGTCTGCCGGAAATTTTCGGCGAAAATATGGTTTTGCAATGCGGCAATGATATTCCGATCTGGGGCTGGGCAGAACCGGGCGACTCCGTGTCCGTGATCATCAACAACCGGACTCCCGTTCCGCCGGCACCTCCCGGCATGGATTATAGGCTTGCTAATCCGGTGCAGGCGTATCTGTCGCCGGTTGTCGACAAGTCGGGACGCTGGACAATCCAAATCAAAAAACTTCATTCGGGCGGTCCTTATTCGATTTCCGTTCGATCGACCAAAGAAAACAAAACCATTGAACTCAAAAATGTTTTTGCCGGCGATGTCTGGCTTTGCTCCGGTCAATCCAATATGGAGTGGACGGTTAAACAGTCCGCCGAATTCAAAGAGACCATGGAATCGGCAGATAATCCGCGACTCCGCCTTTTTCATATTGCCAAAGCCCACAATAAAGTCCCGCAGGAACAGTTAAAACTTGTTTCTTCATGGCGGGAAAGCAGCAGAGAGTCCGTTCCGCAGTTTTCCGCAGTCGGTTATTATTTCGGCAGTAAACTGAATGTCGGTGTTCCCATCGGTTTGATCAATGCTTCTTGGGGAGGAACCCGAATTGAACCATGGATTCCGCCGGCTGGTTTTCAATCCGTACCGGCACTGAAAAAGATTGCCGATGCACTGGCTCTCGAAGACCCGCCGTATCATAAGAATACTGATCCGGCAACGCTGTATAATGCGATGATTCATCCGATGCTGCCGTTTGCTATTAAGGGAGTGATTTGGTATCAGGGGGAAGCGAATCTGGGAGACGGAATGATGTACGCCGAAAAGATGAAAGCCCTCATTCAGGGCTGGCGGACGGTGTTCAATAATCCTGATCTCGGCTTTTATTATGTTCAACTGGCCCCTTTTCATTACGGCGGCGATCCGATGCGGCTGCCGGAAATTTGGGAAGCCCAGTCGTCTATCGAAAAGGAAATCCCGAAAACCGGACAAGTCGTCATCAATGATTTGGTAACAAATATTAAAGACATTCACCCGACGCAAAAAAAGCCGGTCGGTGAGCGTCTGGCATCTCTGGTACTCCAACGGTATTACAATTCGCACCGGCAATATCCTGAAGCCGGTTCGCCGGTATTTGACAAATTGCAAATTGACGGCAGCACTGCTGTTGTTTATTTCAAGAATGCTGAAGAATTGAAAACCCGTGACGGAAAAAGCCCTGACTGGTTTGAAATTGCCGGGGAGGACGGACATTATCACAAAGCCGAAGCGGTCATTGACGGCATCACGATCAAACTGACCAGTGCGGAAGTTG
>JAIRPZ010000220.1 GCA_031256755.1 Planctomycetaceae bacterium | reverse complement strand
ATTCAGAAGCACCGCCCGCGTTTAACGGTGGTGATCAGCGACTGTTGCAGTTCGCACGGACAGTACATTCCGTCAGAAGCGATGGCGACAGAAGGGGCAGGGGCGGAACGTATCAAGCCGCTCAGACCGCTTTTCAGAAAATTATTTTTGGAGACAACCGGGCTGGTTGATTTTTGCGCCGCACAGGAAGGACGAGCCGGTTATTCCTATACACGGAAAAAAACAGAAATACACAGCGGTAGAAAATTTGTCATGAACGATCCCGGTTCCGCCATGACATTTGCCTTAACGGACGCAATGAAAGCCTATAAAGGCCGGACGATGGATTGGGCATCGCTTTTTGTGATTGTGCAGGATCAAACCCGAAAAAACGCCAACACCAATACAATGGGTTTAGTCAAACGGGATTTGCGGGACATCGGCAAAGAAGATTTGATCAAGGATGCGAAAGAAGTCAGTCAATACCCGCTGGCGTTTTCGCTGGGCAACCGGGCGGCAGCGGCACGCGGTTCGGGAATCAAGGTGCTGGGAATGAATGTCGAAACCCGTCAGGAAGGGGGCGTTGCGGTTTCCAAAGTGATCCCGAAAACCGCCGCAACCAAAGCGGGTTTTGAAGTCAAAGATGTCATTACCAAAGTCAACGGCAAAACGGTGAACAGCAAAGAAGAGTTTGACGCAGCCGTTGCCGATTCCGGCACGGTGGTCAATTTTACGGTGATCGATCAAAGAACCAACAAAGAAACGATTTTCCCTATGTCTATTTATCTGCCGTCCGAGTAAAATAAGACGGCAAGTCCGATAAGAGGGCGGCATCAACGTTGCTGCCGCCGTTTCCGAACATTTTGCTGATAATTTTCGTTGATAATTTTCAAGAGAGGAATTCCCGATGAGTACCCGTGTATTATTGTTTGCTGCTGTAACGTTGTGTTCGGCAGTGTTGTCTGTTTTTTCCGTGCTGCGTGCGGAGGAACGGTCTGTTGATGCGGCGGCGTTTGCCATGTTTCAGCCGCTTATCAAAGAGAAACCGCAGGAGAATAACGTTTATTCGCCGCTCGGTGTGCGTCTGGCGATGCAACTGGCGTATCTTGGTTCGGACAAAAAGACCGCCGCAGAGATCAATACGTTGTTCGGCTTTGCGGCGGACGAAAACTTTGTACCGCCGAAAACGCTGACTGTTGCCAATGCCGTTTGGGTCAAACCCGATTACAAAATTCGCGGCAGTTATCTGGAAGCGGTTAAAACACTTCATGCCGAGTCCATGCCGTTTGAATCCGTTGATCCGATCAACGCTTGGGTGAAAGAGAAGACCAAAGGGAAGATCAGCAAATTATTCGAAAATCTCGGCGGCAATGTCAAAGCCGTTTTAACGAATGCCCTTTATTTCAAAGACGGCTGGGAGCAGGGTTTTAAGGAGACGCAAACCGTTGATGAAGATTTTCATAGCATCAGCAGTACCGAAGATAAAGTCAAAATGATGCATCAAATCGGAAACTTCCGGTATTGTCCGCAGAAGAATTTTGCCTGTATTCAGTTGGAATACAAAGAACCGGGAACCTCTATGCTTGTTATTTTGCCGGATGAAAAGGAAAAGTTTCAGGATTTTTGCAGCAAATTCGGAGCGGCCGAGTTTCAGAAAGTTTTACCATCGCTGCGGACGAAACGTGTTGATTTAGCACTGCCGCGCTTTAAGGCGGAAGCGGATTATCAACTGATTCCGTCATTAAAAGCCGCCGGAATTCAGGAAGCGTTTTCTGATAATGCCGATTTCAGCAAAATGACGGAAGCCAACGATTTGAAGATCGGTGAAGTCCGGCAGAAAGTCGTTTTGGAAGTGAATGAAGAAGGGAGCGAAGCCGCCGCCGCAACAGGAGTGGTGATGACACGGAAGTCGCTGCCGGCAGCGGCGGATCAGCCGGTGCGTTTCCATGCCGACCGTCCGTTTTTGTACATTTTGTACGACCAAAACAGCAAGCGGATCATGTTTATGGGAAGTTATGTGAAAGGACACTAACGCAAACCTATTCCGCACTTTCGCTGCACATTTGCGGGGGCAGAATATCCCGAAACGGAATGAAATCGAATTGCTGTAACAATTTATTCAGCCGGTTTTCTGTCCGTTGCAGGTTCAGGTAATGCCGGAATTTGCTTTTGAAAGCGGCACCGGCAATTTTCGGCTGATCAGGATCAATTTCCCAAGGATGCACGTAAAACACAAACGGTTTTCCTTGTGCATTGATTTCCCGCAGCCAGCGGGCGGTCATAAAATAGGGGAAAAACCGGAAATATCCGCCGCCGCCGACCGGAATGTTTTTGCCGAAACGCGTAATCACTGCCGGCGGGAATTCAAGAATGTCGCCGGATTCTGTTTGAATGGTGTGAAAATCGCGCGGCGCATCAGGATTGCCATGCAAATCGTGATGAATGGGAAAAACGCTGCTGTCGTAGCGGTAGCCTTCTTCGGCAAGAATCCGGTGTGCCCAGGGAGTCCGCCTGACGAGTGAAAAACTCGGCGCACGGTAACCGAAAACCGGCTGACCGGTTTGATCTTGCAGGATTTTCCTTGTCCGCCGGACATCTTCGCGGAATGCCTGTTCGGTCAATGTATAAACGAGTTGATGTCCGTAGCCGTGCGAAGCGATTTCGTGTCCGTGACCGGCGATTTGGGCGGCAAGTTTCGGGAGACGGTCGGCAATCCAGCCGAGAACGAAAAATGTCGCTTTGACGGGTTTTGGTGCCGAAGCGAGAATGTCGAGAATCCGCTTGGTATTGTCGGCAACCCGCAGCGGATAGGAGTTCCAATCGGCGGGCGAAATGATTTTCGCAAACGCCCCGACCTGAAAATAGTCCTCTACGTCAACGGAAAACAGATTTAACATGCGTTTCATTGTCTTTTGTTCCGGCAGCCGCCGGTTTTCTATAATGGACATCGTTCCTACCGCAGACGTTTGATTTCTTCTGCCGAAAGACCGGTTAACCGTGAAATTGCGCAACGGGAAATCCCTTTTGCTTCATCTTCCACGCCGTCTCTGCTCTCCCTTCAGCAAGCCCCTCTGTTTTTCTCCGCGGAAAGCATCTACCTTTTGGGACGCAACATCGTGCAAATACTGCTCACGTGCATCGTCTATCGCACGCAAACGCACATCCGCATTAAACTGCTGATACGCTTTGTAAGCACTTGTCAATACTGCATC
>JAIRPZ010000153.1 GCA_031256755.1 Planctomycetaceae bacterium | reverse complement strand
AAAAAACGCCCTTGTACCACCGCGGTACAGGGTTGTACGGAAAAGGGTTGGAAGAAAAGGTTGGAAGAATCGGCACTTTGCCGGTGCATTTGTGTCTGCTTTTGCACGCGGGAAAACCGCCGTGATAACCGGCTCAAAGTGCCGGAAAAAGAAGGAGTTAGCGCAATTCCGACTCGACTCGGTGAGGTGAGGTGAGGTGAGGTGAGGTGAGCGCACGTAATTCATGGCACGGTCAAAAATCGGATGACCATGTTCGGCACGTAAACGCTGATAAATATATTTCACGGAATTCATATTTTTCCGAATGGAGAAAGTATTATAACCAATTTGAAAAATAATGCAAGAGAGAGTAGACGGGAATTTTCGTCATGGGAAATCATTGCCGGCGGCGGCGTGATAGCAGACGGCAGACAGCAGACAGCAGACGGCAGCAAGAGAGAATCTTTTCTGCTGCAATCTGCCGTCTGCCGTCTGCTATCTATTATCCATTACGCCTCATCCAGCACGTCCACGGCGGCAAATTTTTTGCCTTCAAGCATCTCCAAACTGGCACCGCCGCCGGTACTGACGTGGGAAACCTTGTCCGCAAAACCAAGTTGCTGAATCGCCGCCGCACTGTCGCCGCCGCCGATGATACTCACCGAACCGCTGTCCGCCACCGCCTGTGCCACCGCTTTCGTCCCTTCATCAAACGGCGGCATTTCGCTGACACCCATCGGTCCGTTCCAAACAACGGTCTTTGCCGTTTTCACGATACCGGCGTAGAGTTTCGCCGTTTCGGGACCGATGTCCAGCCCCTCAAAACCGTCCGGGATTTCCCCCGCTTTCACGATTTTTTTATTGCCGTCCGCCGCAAATTTGTCGCTGCAATGCGTATCCGTCGGCAAAACCAGTTTGCTGCCGCCGAGTACCATCAGTTCCTTCGCCAAATCCGCTTTATCCGGTTCGGTCAAACTGTTGCCGACTTTTTCCCCCTTCGCAAGAGAAAACGTGTACGCCATCGCCCCGCCAATCAGCACTTTATCGCAGATGCCGAGCAGGTTTTTAATGACCATAATTTTGTCGGAGACCTTCTTGCCGCCGATAATCGCCACAAACGGACGTTTCGGGTCGTCAATCGCACTTTTCAGGTACTTGATTTCCTTTTCGACAAGGAAACCGCAGACCTTCGGTTTTGTCCCCATCGCTTTCGGCAGTGCGTACATGGACGCATCGGTTCGGTGGCAGGTTCCGAAAGCATCATTGACATAAATGTCGGCGAAAGCGGCGAGTTCTTTGGCGAAAGCGTCATCGCCGTTTTTTTCGCCGGGCTGAAACCGGAGGTTTTCCAGAACGAGAATGCCGCCGTCTTTCAGCGCGGCCACTTTCGCTTTGGCATCGGCACCGACCGTATCGGCAGCGAATTCCACCGGTTTTTTCAGGAGTTCGGCAAGGCGGACGGCAGTCGGTTTCATTGTGTATTTCGGGTCGGGAGCGTCTTTGGGACGACCGAGATGACTGGCGAGAATGACTTTTCCGCCGCGTTCCAAGACATTCTGGATAGTGGGGAGTGCCATTTTGATTCGGTTATCGTCTGTGATTTTTCCGCTGTCGTCCAGCGGCACGTTGAAATCAACGCGGATAAAGACGGTTTTGTTTCGGACATCGACAGCAGCAATTGATTTTTTAGCCATAGTGTTTCGCTTTGTTTGTATGATCGGCGGACAAATATCTGCCGACCTTGGAAGGATACAAGTTCTCAAACGTGTCATCATTCTAACACGGCGGTTCGGAAATGCAAGACGGACTTCGGTTATCCGTACATCATGTTCCGTAAATTGCTGATTCCGCAGGCGGCTTTCATGACCGCTGTCTTTCCGGCAATTTTCCGTCATAATGACGAAAGTTCCGTTTTATGATTTCCGACAGATGACTTGGCTTGCCGCAGGATACCGTTATTACCCGCTGGGACTTGCGATGCGGCAACTATTCGGCTGCAACGTTTGGAAAGTCAGCGTCGATGCCGGTTTTTCGTGTCCGAATATTGACGGCACAGCCGGTTCCGGCGGCTGTATTTTCTGCAATACCCGGAGTTTTGCCCCCAGCCGCCGCTTAACGTCCGGTCTTTCCGTTGCCGAGCAAATTACCGCCGGAATCCGGCAACTGCAACGCCGCTATGACGCTCAAAAATTCATGGCTTACTTCCAGCCGTCCACAAACACTTACGCGGATGTCCGTACTTTGGAAAAACTATACCGCAGTGCATTGGATCATCCCGGCATAGTCGGTTTGGCAATTGGCACCCGGCCGGATGCTCTGCCGGACGATGTGCTGGATTTGCTGCAAAGGCTGTCGGCGCAGCATTATCTTCAACTCGAAATCGGTTTGCAGTCCGTCCACCAAAAGACGCTGGATTTTTTGCGGCGGGGACATTCTTACGAAACGTTTCTTGATGCGTTCCGCCGGGCGAGGCAGCGGCAGATTCGGATCGGAGTGCATTTGATACTTGGCGTGCCGGGCGAAGACCGCCGGGATGTTTGGGCAACGGCCGAAACCATTGCCGCTTTGCAGCCGGAAAGTGTGAAACTGCATAATTTGTATGCAGTGAAAGACACGCCGCTTGCCGAATTATGGCGTGCCGGTCAAATCACGCTGCCGTCTCTTTCGGAATATGCCGGTCTTGCGGTCGATTTTTTGGAGCGTCAGCCGCCGGAATTGGTGATTGAGCGGATTGCCGGCGAAGCCGATACCGGATACCTTCTTGCACCGGACTGGGCGGGCATCAAACATGCCGCCCGAAATGCCGTCGATCAGGAATTCCGAAAACGGAACACTTTTCAGGGTTATTTGCGGCAGAAAAGCGATCCGGGCTGCTTATGACCTGCCGAAAAGGAAAATCTTCTGACAAAATCCGGTCTCCCCGTACCGGCGGGGCAGAAGAGAGACGAAGAGACAGAGATGCGGCGGGATTCTTACCAATGCTCTACCGCATACAAAACGATGTTGGCAGAGAGTTGCAGTGCCGACCGTTGGGTATAACCCCGGCATTCTATAGAACTCGCCTTTTCAAGTGCGCAACTGACATCGTAAGGAGAAAAAATAACCATCCACCGGTCTTCCGCCGTCAGCCGCAGACCGTACAACTCCGGCTGCATCGGACGCGTGTGCGTCACGGTCTTCTTGTCCGGCGACCGCGATGTCTGCCGGATGTCCAGCGTCTCTATTTTGAATCCGCCGTAATTGTCCGAAAACACCGGATCAGAAGGCGGTATTTTCTGGAATTCCAAATCGGGAAAGACCGCCTTCATCTCCTTCGTAAAGGAGTCCTGAAACCCCTTGGCGGAACAGATCGCATTGGCAAATAAGAATCCGCCGCGTTCCAAGTGCTGCCGCAAGGTCTTCCGCTGTTCATCCGTAAACGTAAAGGCACTCCGTCCGTGCATAAACAAAACCGGATAATCGGCAAGCGGATTCGGCGGAGGGTTTGTGCCGCCGCGGTCGTGTCCCGGCAGCAGCACCGAACTTTGCTGATGTTCGACCGTCATTTTGAATTCGGATTCGAGATAACGGAGCAGATTTTGCGGAGCGTGCGGCGCAGGATTCGGCGCACCGTAATCCAAAACCGGCAGGAAAATTCTCCCGCGCCGATCAGCATCGGTCTGTTTTTTGACAACCTGTTCGGGAATTTCATCTTTGTTTTTCAGTTCCCGGCTTGTGGCATACGCTAAAATGTTCAGACCGATGCCCAAACCGGCATCAATTTGACGCTGCACCGCAGGCGGATAGTGTTCCGTTCCCCGCTGATAGATTCTGGCAACTTCCCACAAACAGGAAAGCGAATGGGGTGCGGCGTTGTTCGGAATATAAACAACGCACGTGCGGCAGCCGTACTGAATGCCTTCGAGCGGACGGAGATATTCCGGGTCAATCGTTTTTTCCGCTGACCAGATCGGGTGATTCTTTTCGAGCAGTGTTAATTCATAGCCCGGTTCGGGAAACACTTTCTGCATCAGTGTTCGGAAGCCGGTGTCAAACGATTTTGAATCCGGCTGTGCTTCGCCGATGATAAATCCTCCCTGATCAACGTATTCCCGCAGTTTGACCGCAAGCGAATCCGTATCCGTTTCTGCCCAGTTTCGTCCTGAAAAATAAAGAACGGGTGATTGCGATAAATGATCGGCTGCTGCCCGTTCTGCGTCTATGATCTGCCATGTCATATCGAGTTTCCATTCCTTTTCGGCGAAGAGCGTGATATTGTTGACATCGTTGGGATGAACGTTCCATGAATCCTTGCTTCCTAACTGGATTTTCGACATCAGCACCGGTCTGCGTCCTTTGGACAGAAAGAGCAGAGCGAAAGCGGTATCGGACACGGGCGAGCCGCCGTTTCCGTGCCAATTTCCGTTAAAGTCATTCTGCATGGCAAGGATTTTGTCGGTTCCGGTGCGGTACCAATCGTGTTGTCCGATGAACCGTTGATTGGTCATACGTCCGACCCGTTCCAGTGCATAAAGATAATAAAGGTGATAGGTACCGGCCTGGGGATTGGTGGTGACGCTGAAATTTTTCGCCAGCCAATCGACACCGGCTTGGATTTGGTCGGCGATTTTCCGGTCAGTTTTTTGCAAACAGACAATTTTCCCGCCGTTAACGGAGGCACCGCCGCGGTTCATTTCGCTTGCGGTAATGATCAAACTGGCGATTCCGGCGCATGTCATGCTGCCCCGCGGCGAAGAACTTCCGCCGCCGCTCATCGGGGTATAACCCCATGCGCCGCTTTTATTTTGGGTTTCCTGCCAGTACCGCAGTGCGGATTTCCAAGCGGCATCGCTGACGCTCACGCCGGCTCTTTCGGCTTCGTGAAAGGCGAGAATCGAAAACTGCGAATTGGAAAGATCGCTGCTGTTTCCGGGTGTGTAATGCCAGCCGCCGTTATGTTCTTTTCCGATTGTTCCGACCTGATTTTTTTCCAATAACTGAACATTTTTGCGGATGAGGGGCAAGTCCTTGACCGGAGTGACGGCGCAAAAAGCCATTGTTTGCAGGGCGAGGGAATAATTTCTTCCGGCATCTTTCCCCGGAAACAGGCGGAGATACTGCATTCCTTTTTCGATGGCGGGATCGTTTTCCGGCAGTCCGCAACTTTTCAGGGCAAGGACTGCCAAAGCGGTTGCCCCGCATTTTTCGCCGCCGGCGTGTTCGTCCCAATTTCCGTCCGGTTTTTGCTGTTTTTTGAGATAGGCGATGCCGTTTTCCATGGCTTTTTGTACTTTTTTCGGATCAATATCCTGCCCTACCGCCGGTAAAACGGCAGCCCATGAAAGAAGAACGAGGAAGAAAAAACGGAATTTTTCCATTGCCGATACGCTGCCGTAACGCTTTCCTGCTGCGAATTGCGGTTATTATAGCACGATCAGCAAGCATTGCCAGCAGCGATGACGGTGTCCTTGACGGGCGGACAATATTTTAGTTGATAATTGGGCATAGAGAGCGGGGAACATGCGTCCCCCGGTGCTAGCCGCACGGGCAGTATTTTTAACAGCAATTGATGGGACAAAACAGGTGTTTTTTATAAAAATACCGCCTGCGCGGCAAGGACTGCCTGCCCGGAACGGCTTACCGCAGTTCTTTTGCAAACGCTTTCGGCGACAGCGGTGAACCCGTCGCACGCTTCACGAATTCCTGCCACTCATACCGCATGCCGGGGAAAAACACCTTTTCCGACAGTTGACGACCAAACCGGCGGGCAACTGTTCCCCGCACATCAAGGTCCTGATTGCCGAAAGCAGCCCTGATCTGTGCCGCAAACAGTTCACCAAGCATATAATTATGGTAATACACCGGTGCAATGACAAAGTGCGGTTTCGATGCCCAGTCCGGCTGCTCGCTTCCCTTCGCCGCCGGACGCTTCAACAGTTGATACTTTTCAACCATGTCCCACCAAAGCGATTTCAAATCAGCATCAGGATTTTCATACAGGGCTTTTTCAAAGTTCAGCATCACGATTGTCCACCGGCAGAAAATTAATTGTTCCCGAATCCGCTGTTTCCGCAGTGCTTCAGCCGCCGCCCGTGCTTTGCGGGGGTCCGCACCGGCAAACCGGATCATCCATTCGGCATCCCTCGCCTTGGCACCGAACAGCATCGCCACCGCTTCCGTTGTGAAAATATGACATTCCTGCCGGATATTAAAAGGCAATTTCTTATCAATGCCGAGCGAATAAACACCATGTCCTCCTTCATGCAGAACCGTATCCATCCATTCGTCAGTCGGCTTCACATTGCAGGCATTCCGCACATCGCCGAGCGTATCCATATCAATGCTGAATGCGTGCTGCGTTTTGCCTGCTTTCTCAAACATATCGCTGTTTTTCAGCACTTTTTCGTAAGGCAGCCCGATGTGCCGGTAATACTTCACCGCAATATCAATGATTTCTTCTTTCGTTTTATCTTTGTAAAAATCATTCGGATCGATTTCCTTTGACGGCGGTGCCTGCTGGAAAAACGGATTATCGTAATGCCAGGGCATCAATTGATCGGCAGGAATTTGAAACCGTGCAGACAATTCGCTGTCGAGTTCCTTTTTCATTTTTTCAAAAACCGGACGGGTCATCGTTTCGAGTTCTTTGAAAATCGCCGTCAGTTCTTCCGGTTTGTAGTCCTGAAAAATAACCTGCATTTCCCAGTAATTTTTGTAGCCGAGTTGCCGGGCGGCTTCGTTTCGGACTTTGGCAAGCGCAATCATTTTGTCGTCCACATCATCGCCGACCTGTTTTAACGCCTGCCAAATTTTTTGCCGCTTGGCGGAATCGGTTTCGGCGGCGATCATTTCGAGCAGATCGTTGTTCGTGTATTCTTTGCCGTCCAGTTTCGGACGCTGATTTTGGAAAATCTTTTCCATTTCGGCGGACTGTTCCCGCATCTTTTTGAGCAAGTCCTCCGGCAGTTGATATTGGGCGTAGGTCTGTTCCATCCGCTTGGCGGCTCTGGCCGTGATCGGATCAAGTCCGGCGGCTTTCTGCCGAAGATCTTTGATTTTGCCGTAAATTTCTTTGTTGCTGTGATATTTGTCGGACTGCAATTTTGCTTCCGCCGCGGCTTTGAAGGCATCTTCACTGCCGGTGATCATTGCGTTCCATTCGGCACCGGCGGACTTTTTGAACAGTTCGAGGGCTTCGGTTTGGTAAGTGTCAAGGATTTTGACAAGTTCGCGGGCTTCAGCATTCATCTTCAGCGGGGCGGGATTTCTGTTACGCAAAGGGACGATCTGGGCGTTTGCCGGTACGCAAACCGCACCGGCGGCGAATAGCACGAAAATAGACCAGCAAAGCATCTGTCGGCACATAATTAAGTTTCCTTTATGGGTGAAAGTTAGTGAATATCAAATGACTATCAAAACGGAAGGGACTATTTTACACGATCCGCCTTAACTTGCTACGATGTGCAGCAGGCGGAGTTGTTCTGCATCCACTTTGCGGTGTTTCGACACGCAGTCCTCCAGCGGTGTGAGAACGAGTTCGTTACTGATTTTGCCTGCCATTTTGCCGGTTTCGCCGTGTAAAATAGCACTGACCGCAAAATTGCCGAGTTCCGATGCCAAAATCCGGTCAGCCGCCACCGGTGAACCGCCCCGCAACACGTGTCCCAAAACCACCGCACGGCTGTCAAACGGATTGCCTGCTTCTTTGAGAATTTGCTGCATGGCGACCGCTCCGCCGCTTTCGTCACCTTCGGCAACAATCGCAATCACGGAGGTTTTGCCGGCTTCTTTGATTTTTTTCAGCCGTTTGACAAGGCGTTCCGGCGGTTCTTCTGCTTCGGGAATACAAGCGATTTCGGCACCGGACGCAATGGCGGTGGACAAGGCAATATCGCCGCAATGCCGCCCCATCACTTCCACAAAAAACATTAAATCGTGACTGCCTGCCGTATCCCGAAGTTTATCTACACAGTCCACTGCCGAATCAACTGCTGTGGCAAAACCGATCGTAAAGTCGGAACCGTAAAGGTCGTTATCAATTGTGCCGGGCAGACCGATAATTTGTCCGTCCCATACTTTTCCGAGTTCGACGGCACCGCTTAATGTTCCGTTGCCGCCGATGGGGATCAGGGCATCGAATTTGTGTTTTTTCAGGATTTTTGCGGCATTTTCTACACCTTCAGGCGTGCGGAAGCGTTTTGACCGGCTGCTGTGCAGGATTGTCCCGCCGATTTTGGAAAGACCGGAAACGGAACGGAGTCCCATCACAAAGGATCCGTCATCGTTGGTGTAGAATTCTTCATCGAGAATTCCTTCCCAACCATGTTTGATACCATAGACATCATCGCCGAGTGTGCAGGCGGTTCGGACGATAGAGCGTAAAGCCGGATTCATACCGGGAGCATCGCCGCCGCTGCATAAGACACCGATTCGCATTGTTGCGGATATTTAATAGGGAAAACAAAACGGAACGGATTGTACCATAATCCCGAAAGACCTGCAAATCCCCCCCGCCCTCTCGCTATTATTTTTTAGACAGCATTTAACAGGAGTCCTTGCCGGACGGGCAGTATTTTTAATTGACAATTGATAATGGAGAATTAGTTTGCAGACCGCAGATTGCAGACCGCAGCAAGAGAGAAATTTTTCTGCTGCCGTCTGCGGTCTGCAATCTGCCGTCTTTTCATATCAATTCAGAACGCCTTGAGGTTATTACCGCTGATTTCGACATTTTTACCGTCCTTTTGCAGCACCGCCAGTCCGAGTTTCAACGCCTCGTCCGCAACCCCCTTCGCAAACGAAAACCCCGCCACCGCAAGGTAAATCGTCTTGTCCGCAAATTCCGGGAACAACTTGCGGAAATTGACCGCCTTCCGATTCATAAACGTCTTCAAATCGGGCAGTTGAAACTTGTACTTCACTTCAATAAGCACCAGCGAATCGCCGTTGTGCAAAACGATGTCGTACTCTTCGTCAATGCCGTCAACATTGCTCGCTAAATTCGGAGAGACCCGCTTGTACTCGATGCCGCAAAACGAATGCGTATGTTTCATTGCCCGTTGAAAAAACTGTTCGGCGTATTCGCCTTGGCTTTTGCCGATTCCGCCGATGTCCCGCCGCATTTCCTTCCGCTCACGCTCCCAGCGATCCCAACGCTCTTTGTCCAAGCGTTC
>JAIRPZ010000151.1 GCA_031256755.1 Planctomycetaceae bacterium | reverse complement strand
GGACGACAACGGGAAAGTGATTTTCGACATTGATCTTGATATTCCCTCTGCGGATATTCCTGCGGAAGTCAAAAATACCGCGAAGGCGGAAGCAAAATCGGCAACAGAAACAAAATCAGGCACAGAAACACCGCCTCTGCCGGTTTCTACACCACAACCAGTTGAATCAGCGCAGGATTCCGGCGAAGCGATAGAGAAAACCATGAATATCGTTACGTTCTTTGTGTTCGTTTTTCTTGTTGTCCCCCTTCTCGGTATCCTTGTCTTTCATATCTATAACGGAATAAAATCCCGAAAATAACCCTTCATCCATGCAAAACATTGATTGCGGCTTGCCAAGTTTAACGGTTTACGATTTAATTGAACCGAATGTACCGCAAGCACTTACCGAAAAAGAAAAGAACGGCAGATGCCGTCCGTCTTGCCGGTAATTTTCGCTATAATAGACCATTATGTTTTCTCTTCAAGCCCCGTTTGAACCGTCAGGAGATCAGCCGCAGGCCATTGCGGAACTGATTCGGAACATTGCGGACGGAAATAAAATGCAAGCCCTCAAAGGAGTGACCGGCTCCGGCAAAACCTTCACTATGGCAAACGTCATTGCCCACTTCAATCGTCCGGCACTGATTATGTCGCACAACAAAACACTTGCCGCACAACTCTATTCCGAATTCAAAGCGTTTTTTCCGAATAATGCCGTTGCCTACTTTGTTTCCTACTACGATTATTATCAGCCGGAAGCGTATATTCCGCAGCGCGACATCTACATCGAAAAGGACTCTTCCATCAACGAAGAGATTGACCGTCTCCGTCTTGCCGCTACCAGTTATCTCGTCACACGCCGCGACACTATCGTTGTCGCCAGCGTTTCCTGCATCTACGGTCTCGGTTCTGCCGATGCGTACAAAGCCATGATGGTTCCGATTACTGCCGGACAGGAAATTAATCGTAACAAAATGTTATCAAAGTTTGTCGACATTCAATATGAACGGAACGATACCGTATTAGAACGGGGAAAGTTCCGGGTGCGCGGCGATTGCGTCGAAGTGTATCCGTCTTATGAAGAGTTTGCTGTCCGCATCGAATTCTGGGGAGACGAAATCGAGCAGATAACGATTATCAATCCGCTTACGGCGGAAACGATACGGAAACAAACCGAATTTGTTCTTTATCCCGCCAAACACTTTGTTCTGCCGGACGAAAAAGTGGAAGCCGCCGTTGTCCGCATTGAAGCCGAACTCGAAGAGCGGTTAAAGTTTTTCAAAGATCAGGGCAAACTGCTGGAAGCACAGCGGCTTCAGGCACGGACGAAATACGACCTCGAATTGATTCAGGAAATCGGCTATTGTCCGGGCATCGAAAATTACACGCTGGCTCTTTCAGGACGCGAGTCCGGTAGTCAGCCGGAAACGCTTTTCGATTTTTTTCCTGACGATTTTTTACTTTTCGTTGATGAGTCCCACGTTACGATTCCGCAGATTCGTGCGATGTTTCACGGCGACCAGGCGCGCAAGCAAAACCTTGTCGAGCATGGATTCCGGCTGCCGTCCGCTCTTGAGAACCGTCCGCTGAAATTCGATGAATGGACAGAGCGGTTCAAGCAGGTTGTTTTTGTTTCGGCAACACCGGGTCCGTATGAATTGGAGCAGTGCGGAGACCGGCTCGTCGACCAAGTTATCCGTCCGACAGGATTACTTGATCCTGTGGTGGAAATTGCGCCGGCATCAAAACAGATTCCGCATCTTTTGGAACAGATACAGGAACGCGTTGCCGTTCAGGAACGTGTGCTGGTAACCGCCTTGACAAAACGTCTGGCGGAAGAGATTGCGGCGTATTTTGAGAAACAAAATGTCCGCTGCAAGTGGCTGCACAGCGAATTGGATGCGTTTGAGCGGGTGGAGTTGCTTCGTGATTTGCGTGCGGGACAGTTTGATGTGCTGGTCGGAGTCAATCTTCTTCGGGAGGGTTTGGACTTGCCGGAGGTTTCGCTGGTGGCGATTCTCGATGCGGACAAAGAAGGATTTTTACGGAGTGAAACCTCGCTTATTCAAACCATCGGACGCAGTGCGCGGAACGTGAACGCAAAGGTCATCTTATATGCGGACAAGGTGACGGACTCGATGCAGCGGGCGATTGATGAGACACTTCGCCGCCGGACAAAACAGGAAGCGTATAACAAGAAACATGGCATCACACCGGAAACGATTAAAAAGAATATCACGAAAGGCATTGAAGAGCAGCAGGAACAAACGGTACGGCTTTCGCTGGGACAAGAGGAAGACCTGTTTATCACGCAGGAATACATTAACGAGTTGGAAAAAGAGATGCTGTCGGCGGCGGATCATTTGGAGTTTGAACGGGCGGCGATTCTGCGGGACAGAATCGAGGAAATGAAAAAACACATCGGTAAAAACGCCAATACAAAAATGTTCGATTTCAGCAGGAAACCCAAAAAAAGAAGAAAAGGAAAACGGGGTTAATGCAGCAAAGAACAGACAGCTTGCGGCATCAGGCAGCACGCTGCGTCAGAAACCGCCGATGCCGATATTATCTGTAACGAAAAAACACAGCCGGCCGCTTCTCTCCATTCAGACCGGCACACAGAAGTCCGCCGCATAATCAGGACGGACAGACCGTGTTTTTGAATTCCCGGAATTGTCCTGCTTCGATGGACTTCCGTGCGCCGGCGACAAGACGCTGGTAATACGTTAAATTATGGATCGTCAGCAGAATCGGACCGAGCATTTCATCCGACATAAACAGATGCCGCAAGTATCCCCGGCTCCGCCTGCAAGCCGGACAGCCGCAGTTTTCGTCCAGCGGACGGTCATCACGCTGATACTGCGCATTCCGAAGCCGAACCGTTCCCGATGACGTAAACGCCATCGCATTCCGTCCGTTCCGCGTCGGCATGACGCAGTCAAACATGTCTATGCCGCGCTCAATGCCGTTCAAAATGTCGGCAGGAGTTCCGACTCCCATAAGGTAACGCGGTTTGTCCTTCGGCAGATGCGGCACCGTGAAATCAAGGGCATCGTACATTTCTTGCGGCGTTTCACCGACGGAAAGCCCGCCGACAGCATAACCGGCAAAATCAAGTTCCGCCAATGATTCGGCACATTGACGGCGCAATTCGGGATCAAGTCCTCCTTGCACAATCGCAAACTGCCGCTGATACGGATGATCGGCAACATTCCGGCACCGTTTTGCCCAGCGGATTGTCCGCAGCATCGCATCTTCCAATGTTTTCCGGTCATTCGGCAGGGCGGCTACATGATCGAGAACCATAGCAATATCGCTGCCGAGTTGTTCCTGAATACGGATCGACCGTTCCGGCGAGAGATGAATCAGCGAACCATCAATATGCGACCGAAACGCAGCCCCTTCTTCGGTAATTTTTGTCATTTTGGCGAGCGAAAAGATTTGAAAGCCGCCGCTGTCGGTGAGGATGGGATTTTCCCAGCCGCAAAAACGGTGCAGACCGCCAAGATCGTGAATGACATCTTCACCGGGACGAAGCGAAAGATGATAGGTATTTCCGAGAATGATTTCCGCACCGGTCTGTTTGACTTGTTCGATTTCTACGCCTTTGACAGTGCCGAGCGTTCCGACCGGCATAAAACAAGGGGTTTCAACGGAGCCGTGCGCTGTTTGCAGCCGTCCCCGCCGGGCAGAAGAGCAGGCATCCTGACCGCAAAGTGTGAACATGCTGGCAAAGATAACACAGAAGCATTTTGTCTGCAAGAGATGCGGGGGCTTGTCCGCTGCGTTGCCGTTTCTGCCGTTCATGAAAACAGCAGAACAATAAAAAGTTTCCCCCGTCCGTTTGCCGATAACGGAAACGTCCCGCCGTGCGGGACGGACATTCAAGGAGGAACAAAGTGCAGAATTTAAGCGAACCGGTCATTCGTAACATCGTCGAGGAAGTCGTCAACCGTATTAAAAATCAGCGATCCGGTCAACCTGCCGGATGTCCGTCACACACAGCCGGCGGATTCATCGCCCCCGCTCTTCACGCTGTCCCTAAAAGTTACCGCGGTTATAACGGTCTCTTCTCCGATCCCAACGATGCCGTTGCCGCCGCCCGCGCCGCTTACGAAGAACTCCAGTATCGAACCGTTGCCGAAAGGAAAGCCATTATCGACATTATTCGCCGAATCGTCATTGATCAAAGCGCAGAACTCGGCACAATGGAAATGAACGAAACCAAAATCGGCCGGCTCGAACACAAAATCGATAAACTGGTCGGTCTCGGCAACAACGCTCCCGGTACAGAATTCCGAAAAAGTGATATTTTTACCGGCGATCACGGTCTGACAATCATTGAGTATGCCCCCTTCGGAGTCATCGGGGCGGTCTCGCCGGTCACCCATTCTTTGCCGACAATTTCTAACAATGCCATCAATATGATTGCGTCCGGCAATACGGTTGTCGTCAATCCTCATCCGAGCGGCAAGCGGATTGCGGCGGAAGGTGTCCGGCGGTTCAATGAGGCAATTCTGCGGATTCATGGCATTGACAATCTGATCAATGTGATTGTCGAACCGACAATGCAGACCGCAGACGTGATTTTCAAGCATCCTGATGTGAATTTGCTGGTGGTTACCGGCGGTCCCGGCGTAGCAAAGACCGCGATGTCGCAGGCAAAGCGGGCTATTGTGGCAGGTCCCGGCAATCCGCCGGTAGTGATAGACGAGACCGCTGATCTTGACAGAGCCGCCCGAAGTATTATCAAAGCCGGTGCATACGATAACAATTTGCTCTGCCTTGCCGAAAAAGAGGTTTTCGTGGTCGAATCGGTCTTCGAAGCAATGATGCAGGCGATGGAACGGGCGGGTGCGGTACGGCTGAATGCCGCTGAAACCGATATGATGACACGGAAAGGAATCGTACAAACCGGCGAAGGTGCGGCGAAACACGATGTTCCGTGCCGGGACTTTTTGGGTAAAGATGCGAAAGTGCTGGCGGACGGCATCGGCAAAAAAGTACCGGAAAAAACGGAATTGCTCTTCGGCGAAACAGATGAGTTTAATCCGTTTGTACCGGTCGAGCAAATGATGCCGTTTATTCCGTTTGTCCGTGTCAGAAACTCGGACGAAGGGATTGTTCTGGCGAAAAAATATGAACATGGTTTTCGTCATACCGCCATTATTCATTCGAACAATGTCGATACGATCACGCGGATGGCAAAGGAGTTAGACACGACGATTTTTGTGACGAACGGACCGAGTACGTCGGGCAATGCGGGCGGATCAGCGGGATTTTCTTCGTTTTCGATAGCGGGACCGACCGGCGAAGGGATTACCACACCGATGACGTTCACGCGGTCAAGACGCTACGCTCATGTCGGCAGTTTACACATATTGGGAAAATAGAGCAGACAAACCGCCGCCGGCAAGTTTTTTTCCCGCAGCGGAACAATTTTTGGTATTTTTGTTCTCTGCTGTTGACAAATCTCCGGTTTCGGATTATACTAAACATAGATACGCTGCGTCGGCGTATCTATTATTTTTATCCCTTCTAAACAGGAGAAATCAATGTTTACGAAAATTTTGACACCGGTTCAAGAAATGACCGGCTGTACAGTCCAAAGCGGGAAACGCATGTTCCCCGCCTTCGCCGCCGGTTTTACAACCGGAATGACCGGCAAAACCCCTGCAAACCCCGCAGAATATCCTGCAAGCAACAAAATAGGTGTATTTGGGGGGGGGGGGGTAAAAAACGTAATTCCGTTTAGGACAAGCACTTCGGGCTTTACCCTGATCGAACTCCTCGTCGTGATCGCCATTATCGGCATGCTCATTGCCTTACTCTTGCCCGCTATTCAGGTCGCACGCGAGGCCGCACGGAGAATGCAGTGTCAAGATCACATGAAACAATGGACCCTGTCGCTGCACACCTACGCTTCCGCCAACGACAGCAAAATTCCCGCCTTGAACAATCAGATTGCCACGAAACCAAGGACAGACGGAACCAATGAAGGCGGACCACGCAGCGCACACTATTGCCTGCTCCCGTATCTGGAACAACAATCCATATACGAACTCATCAACGAAAACGGCGATACATGCCCATGGAAAAATGACGGGGCAAAAGCCGGTTCCGCAGCGATCATTCAGTCAAGCATCGTGTCTGTACTGCTCTGTCCGTCCGATGCCAATTCCAATCAACTCTGCCGCCAAACAGGCGATAATGGAAACGGCATCGAGTATATTTCGCCGCGATCCAGCATCGTCGTTTGTATGGGCGAAGGAATATGCCCGGACAATCACTGGAATGACCATGCCAACAAGGAGCGGGGACTTTTTCACAAGACCAAGTTCTCCAAATCGCTGGAGATTCCCGACGGGACAAGCAACACCATTGCGTGCAGTGAAACGGTGACCGGTAATCAATACAGAGAACCCCGCGTCAAATGTGCGTTTCTCGGTGTCAATGGCACCGGTGCTTGGAACGGCAACTATTACAGACCGGCGGGAATCGCCGTATTCAAAGGATACGCCACAGGCGGTATTCTGCCCGACGAAAAGCTTGGCAACGGGAGCATTTGTAAACTCTGGCGAGGCGGACTTTATCTTGCCAGCGGTGCTCTTGGCGGCTTTCATACGGTCTGCCGTCCGAATATGCCGAACGGCGGTGCGGATTGGTTCAACTGGGATCAAGGAGGTGGAGACGGCAATTGGATGGGTATGACGGCATCGAGCGAACATACAGCAGGGGTCAATGTCGGTTTCGCGGACGGTTCCGTCCGTTTCGTGCCGGAAAACGTCGACAACGGCAATGATGCCCCCAATCCGCAGGAAGGACTCGCTAATGCCGGATCACCAAGTCCCAACGGCGTTTGGGGCGCATTAGGTACGCCCAACGGCAGCGAAAGCAAATCGCTATAAAGAATTGAACATTGATCGTGGATAATTGAAATATTACGTAACAATTATCCATGATCAATTCCAAAACAAACCTTTAACCAATCATAATCATGATGAAAAACATACTTATCGTTACGTTAATGATTTCTGTTTCGCTCATCGGCTGCGGGCAATACTCGCCAAAGCCGAAAAATTTACCGCTGCTGATTCCCTGTACGCTCACGATCACACAAGAGAACAAACCGCTTGCCGGTGCGTTTGTGATGTTTGAACCGGCGGACGAAGCGACGGGGACAGCGTATATGGGAGGCGGAGTGACCGATGCCAACGGATGTGCCAAAATCACAACCTCAAGTTTTCCGGGTGTGAGGACAGGCAAATTTAAAGTGACGGTTACCAAAGGAGAGAGTCCGGCACCGGGAGAAATGTGGAGTTTTGTGGAAGCACTGTACACTTCCGGTGCAACGACTCCGCACGTGCTTGAAGTTACCGGCAAGGAGAAGCAGGTGATAAAAACGTTTGATGTCGGCAAAGCCATCCGGGAAAAAGTTGCGTACTAGACGGCAGTCCTTGCCGGACGGGCGTATTAATGGACAATTGATAATGGACAATTGATAATTAAATAGACGGCAGATAGCAGACCGCAGACGGCAGCAAGAGAGAATCTTTTCTTGCTGCGGTCTGCCGTCTGCGAACTGCCGTCTCTCCTCCCTCTGAAATGATTGGAAAAACAGCAACCGTCTCAACGATTGTCAACGAAACAAACACGGCAAAAGCAGTCGGCAGCGGCAGTTTGGATGTTTTCGCAACACCAATGATGACGGCATTGATGGAACGCGCCGCTTGTCAGTGTCTTGCGTTTGACACCGGGCAAACATCCGTCGGTACCGCAATCAGCGTTGAACACACCGCCGCAAGTCCGCTTGGAGCGGAAGTGTCCGCAACCGCAACGATTACAGCCGTTGACGGTCGAAAAATCGAATTTGAAGTCACCGCGAATGACCGCAAAGGTGAAATCGGACACGGGACGCATACAAGGGTTATCACAGACATTGAGCGGTTTATGACAAAAGCGAAAACGAGAATATAAGTTTATCGGTGTACAAATCGGATAGACCGCGAAACAGAAAATTTTTATGGAAAGGTGCTATGACGATGAAATCGTATCGAAAAGAACTGACATTTCATACAAAGACACGCCGTGCCTACATCAACATCACGCCGCAAGTAGAATCCGCTCTTGCCGAAAGCGGCATACGGGAGGGCTTGTGTCTTGTGAACGCCATGAACATTACCGCGAGTGTGTTTATCAACGACAACGAAAGCGGTCTGCACCGCGACTTTGAGCGTTGGCTTGAGAAACTTGCACCCGAAAAGCCGTATGACCAATACGACCATAACGGCGGCGAAGATAATGCAGACGCACATCTCAAACGCACCGTCATGGGACGTGAAGCGGTGATTGCCGTTACTAACGGCAAACTTGATTTCGGTACTTGGGAGCAGATTTTCTACGGCGAGTTTGACGGCAAACGGGACAAACGTGTCTTGATCAAAATCATCGGCGAATAGAAGCGAATTTTGGCTCTAATATAAACCGTTATTTAACGTTGTGAACGTTAGGCAAAGTGATATGCGGGAATGTTCTGCACTGTATCACTTTGTTGTTTTTTTTCTAACCGCCGTTGCCTTCTTGCGTACCGTTTTTTTACTCTTGCCGGACTTGAGGAACAGCATCTCCAGCACTTCTTCAAATGTTAACTCCGCTGCCGAGGTTCCCTTCGGCAGCGTCAGATTGGTCACTCCGTCCGTAATGTAATCGCCGAATCGGCCGGATAAGACCTGCACCTCCTTGCCCGTAACCGGCGAAACGCCGAATACCCACACCGGTTCCGCGGCTTTTGCCGCTTTCCGCCCGCGTGTCTTCGGCTGCGCCAGCAACTCCGCCGCCTGATCCAGCGTCACATCCAGCGGCGATAAGTCCGCCGGCAGCGACCGCGTTTCCTTGCCGCTCGAAATGTAAGGACCGTATTTGCCGTTCTGGGCAAACACGTCCGCTCCCGTTTCCGGGTGCTTGCCCAAATTGCGGGGCAAACTCAATAACCGCAGCGCAAGATCAAGCGTGATATCCGCCGGTTCCATTCCCCGAAGCAGCGATGCGTTTTTCCGTTCCTTGTCGTCGGCTTCGCCCAGTTGCAGGTAAGGTCCGAACCGGCCGTCTTTCAGATAAATCGGCTTGCCGGTTGCCGGATCGCTGCCGAGCGAAGATTCCGACCGCCGCGGCTGATTCAGCAATTCAACCGCTTTGGCATAAGTCAATTCGTCCGGCGGTAAATCCTCCGGGATACTGCCCGTTTTATCGTTCTGCTGCACATACGGACCGAATTTGCCGACACGAACCACAATAGGCGGTTCATCTGCCGGAACTTCCAGCGGAAACGAATTGACCGCTTTGGCATCGATCTGTTCCGTTTTGTTGGTTAATAATAATTTCAAACCGGGGGAAACAGAGGATTGCTGCTTGCCGCTCTTACTGCTGTCAGCGGCATCGCCGAAATAAAATTCTTTCAGGTATTTCAAATGTTCGAGTTCGCCGCGGCTGATCGCATCGAGTTGATCTTCCATCTGCGCCGTGAAGTCGTAATTGATCAAATCCGGCAGATGTTCTTCCATCAGTTGACACACCGAAAACGCAAGCCACGTCGGAATAAACGCTCCCCCTTTTTTGAAAACGTATCCGCGTGTCTGAATCGTTTCAATGATCGCTGCATACGTACTCGGTCTGCCGATCCCTTTTTCCGTCAGCGTTTTTGTCAGTGCGGCTTCGGAAAAGCGTCCCGGCGGCATCGTGGTATGGGATTTCGGTTCCATTTCCGTCACTTTCAGCACATCGCCCGGACGAACATCCGGCAGCGAAACTTCCCGATCCGCAATGTCCGCTTCAGGATCGTCTGATCCCTCAACATAAGCACGAAGATAACCGGGGAAATCAATCGTTTTGCCGCTGACCGAAAAAACACACGGCGAATAGTCCGCATGCGGAAGATCGGTTTTATCCGCATTTTTTAATTCGCAGCACGCCAATAACTGTTTCCGCCGCCCTTTGCAGTCCGGCATTTGACTCGCAACGGTACGCTTCCAAATCATATCGTACAGTTTGAACTGATCGGCGGATAACTGATTCCGCAGCGAATCCGGTACTTTGAACGAACTTCCTGCCGGACGGATCGCTTCGTGGGCTTCCTGTGCATTTTTGACTTTTGTGATGTAAATCCGGGGCGCGTCCGGCAAATATTCCTTGCCGTACTCCCGCTCAATATGTTTCCGCGCCGCATGAACCGCCTCGCCGGAAAGGTTGGTCGAATCGGTACGCATATAGGTAATGTAGCCGTTTTCGTACAAACTTTGCGCCAACGCCATCGTTGTTTTTGCCGTAAAGCCGAACTTCCGGTTCGCTTCCTGCTGCAAGGTGCTGGTGGTAAACGGAGCGTAAGGTCTTTCTGTATAAGGTTTTTCCTCAACGGACTGAACCGTTGCCGTTTCTTTTTTCAGCCGGGTTGCCAATTCGTTTGCCTGTTTTTCGTCCAGCAAAATAAACGCTTCGGGATGGGTTAATTTGCCGGTTGCCGGATTAAAATCCTTGCCGGCAGGGATTTTTTTACTGCCGGCGGAAATCAAACCGGCTTGAAACGTTTTGGATGCTTTCGTTTGGAATGTTCCGAGTAAATCCCAGTAAGTGGCGTTGTGAAAGGCGATTCGTTCCCGTTCTCTTTCGACAATAAGCCGTACTGCAACGCTTTGAACGCGTCCCGCCGAAAGTTTCGGTTTGATTTTGTACCAAAGGAGCGGCGACACTTCGTAGCCGTAAAGCCGGTCAATGATCCGCCTCGTTTCCTGTGCCTGAACGAGGTCTCTGTCCAGATCACGGGGAGAAGCCAATGCTTCCCGGATGGCTTCTTCGGTGATTTCGTGAAACGCGAGGCGTTTGACGGGAACTTTCGGCTTGAGGGTTTCGAGCAGGTGCCAACTGATCGCTTCTCCTTCGCGGTCTTCATCAGTGGCGAGATAAATGTCGGCGGCTTCTTTGAGCAGGTCGCTCAATTTTTTGATTTGGGTACGTTTGTCGCCGGGAACGACATAAAGCGGCTCGAAGCCGGCATCGACATTGACACCGAGCCGCGCCCACTTTTCTTTCCGGTATTTTTCAGGAATTTCACCGGCCGCACGGGGCAGATCGCGGACGTGACCGATGCTTGCTTCCACAATGTAACCGCTGCCGAGGAACTTGCTGATAGTGCGTGCTTTGGCAGGCGATTCAACGATAACGAGAGAATACGCTGCGGATTTTTTCGCAGCGGTTTTTGCCGGTTTTTTTACGGTTGATTTAGCCATATCTTCTGTTTCTACATTTTTTGCAGATAATTGTCAACAGGGCAATGCGTATTCCCGCGCCGTCAATTTGCTATAATACGGATCGGCTGCTTACTGATTTTTTCCGCTATTCCTGATGTCCGGCAAACGCGAATTTTTGAAACATACCGCTGTGTTCGGTATCGGCAGCATCATCGGACAACTGGTTCCGTTCATTCTGTTCCCTCTTTACACAAACTATCTGACCGCAAGCGAATACGGAACCCTCGATATTATTCAGCAGGCATCGGATATTATCAATACGGTTTTTCTCATCGGCGGCATCCGGCTTGCCGTGATGACTTTTTTCAAACAAGCGGAAAATGAAGAAGCACGGAAAAAAATTGCGGCAACTTTTTCCATACTGCTCTGGATAGTGATTGCCGCTGCGGTGGGAACAGCCGTTCTGTTTGCGGACTATCTCGAATTATTTCTTAAAACCGGCAATACCCGATTGCTTTCCTTCGGTTTAGCCGTGTCGCTGCTGGAAGCACTCGTTGCCGTGCCGCTGACGCTGACCCAAGCCCGGCTGGAATCGCTGCGGTTCGTTCTGACAAATATCGCTATGCAGACAACCCGGCTGTGTCTTTGTATTTATTTCGTTGCCGTTCTGCGGTGGAACGTGTGGGGAGTCCTGTTTGCACAGTGTATTGTTTGCAGTGTGTTTGCGGTTCTTCTGACTTATCGCGAATTACGGATTGGTTCGGTTTATCCAGATATATCGAAATGGAAAGAAATATTGCGTTTTGTGATGCCGCTCGTTCCCAACGGAATCATCGCTTTTTTTTACGGAATGATGGGACGGTTCTTCATGATTCATTCCGGGTACTACAAAACCGAAACGGAATCTATGGCGGCGATCGGCATGTTTGCGGTTGCCGGACGGCTTTTCGCACTGGCGCGATGTGCCGGAACCGCGCCGCTGCAAACCGTCTGGAACGTGGAAAAATATGATATTTATGCCAATCGTCCCGATGCCGGATATGTTTTCGGTAATTTCTTTTTCCGCCTGCTTTGCATACAGGTTTTTGCCGGATTTCTTTTGAGTGTATTTGCTGCGGAATGTATCAATATCGTTTGCGGGGACTCTTACCGCGGAGCCGCTGCCTTGATTCCGCTGTATGCGGTCAGTTCCTGTCAGGCACTTTTCACGGCTTATACAACGAGTACCTTCTTCATTACACGGCATACTCACTATACTCTTTATTGCAACGTGGTTGCACTGGCGGCATCGGCTGTTTTTATGCAGATGTTCGTGCCGGTTTGGGGAATGTGGGGTGCAGCGGCTGCCGTCTTACCCGCACACTGTGTCTACGGCTTGGTTGCGTATATCATGTCTCAACGATGTTTTCGTATCCGGTATCCTTTCCGAAAAATACTTTTGCTTGCCGCTGTGACGCTGTTCTGCTACGGATTAAGTTTGCTCTGCGGCAGCGGTTTCGATATTTCGGAAACCTACCGGCATCTTTCCAAATGGGAACGGGTGGTATCCATTTGGGAACGTATACAATGGCTGCCGGTTCTCGAAAAATCAGGAATTGTTCTGCTTTGGGGTATCATCGTTTGGTTTTCGGGAATTTTGTCTGATGACGACAAGCAAATGATTTTCCGCATTTTGAGAAAACTGCGGAGCCGGCTGAGAAAATAAACAGGACGGCAAAGAGGTACGGCAGCGGCACTGCACAACCGGCGGATATGGAATCCGTGTCTTTTCCCGTCCGGCTGGACTAACTGGTATGCTGTGAAAAGGCGGCATTACAAGCATAGCCCTTCTTTTGTGGATATTGGGATTAACAAGAGGGTTGTCAGTTTTCCTTGCAAGTGAAAAGCATTTCGCCGATCTTCCTCTTGTCGGGAAAACTGCGGACGGGAGGAAAATATGAATCCGATGGTGACGGAGACGCTGATCGAAGAGAATCCTGTTGTTGCCGGTGTGCAATCGCCGCTGGAGACCTATTTGCGGGAAATTACCGAAACGGTTCTGCTTTCTGCGGAAGAAGAATTGGAATTGGCGGCAGCCGTCAACCGCGGCGACATGCAGGCGAGAGATATGATGATTCGGGCGAATCTGCGTCTTGTCGTCAATATCGCACGCGGCTACACCGGACGCGGATTAAATTTGCAGGATTTGATTGAAGAAGGGAACCTGGGACTTCTCCGGGCCGTCGAGGGATTCGACCCGGCAATGGGAACCAGGTTTTCTACTTATGCCAGTTTTTGGATCAAACAGTCGATCAAACGGGCGTTAATCAATTCGTCGAAAACGATTCGGATTCCGGCTTACATGGTGGAAATTCTGGCGAAATGGCGGCGTGCGAGTCTCCGTTTGCTTGAAGATTTAGGGCGGACTCCCACACATGAAGAAATTGCCCGTCTCCTTGGATTGCCGAGAAAGAAATTATCGCTCATCAAAAAAGCGATTCTGATCAGCAGTTTAACGCCGCAGTATGATCAGCCGGAAATCGGCTGGACGCTGAATGAAATGGTCATTGATGAACGCCGGTACCGCCCGGACGAAACGATTCAAGAGCATGATAATTTAGCGTTTGTGATGAATCAAATTGAATTGATGGATCCGCGTGATGCGGCTGTGCTGAAAATGCGGTACGGTCTGTGCGGACACGAAATTAAGACGCTGAAGGAAATCGGGATACGGCTGGGGCTTACGAGGGAAAGAGTCCGGCAAATTGAAATCGAAATCCTCAGTCGTCTTGGCGAAGGCATTGAAGGGAGCCGCAGCCGGTTCCGTGCAGGATAAGTCCTTGCCGGAGTCCTGCCGGACGAGCGTATTTTTAATTGATAATTAAAAGAAGGAGTTCAACCGTTTCCGGCGGTGACTCCTCAACATAATAATTATCAATTATCCATTATCAATTTTCAATTATTTCGCTGTTGACGGATTGCCGGAAAGCGGTTATATTAATCCCTTTTCGTGTTCGTGTTAAAATCACTTTTAAATTCTTAAACAAACAGGAGATTTCCTTATGCCGACTCGCCGGAATTTTTTGCAGACATCTGCTCTTGCTGCCGCAGCGATGCCTCTTGCCGTCCCCTCACACCTTTTCGCCGATGCTGAAACCGACCGCGAAAAAACACTCCGCCTGCCGAAATCCGATGTTCATTACCGGGAAACCTCCCGATACATCGAAGACGAACCGGACAGCGATTATCGCCACGCATCCGAAGCCGCTTATGAATCGTTCCGCGATATTAAATTCTCTATCCGAATCATTTGGGGTGTGTACGCCAAATGGGGTATCGAAGCATCGTGGCCCATGCTCAATATGCCTAACGCGAAGAAACAGGAATATCAAAACCTGTACAAGACATTCAATCCGGTCAAATTTGATGCCGATGAGTGGATGAAATTTTTCAAACGCTGCGGCATGCAGGCGTTTGCGTTCATCTGCAAACATCACGACGGCTTTGCTCTCTGGCATACCAAAACCCGCATCAAGCAGCGTGCAAACTTTTTGAATCCGCCGGAAAGTGTTATCGAGCCGTGCGACTTGGCTTACAGCATTGAAGAAACGCCGTTCAAACGGGACATTGTGAAAGAACTTTGCGATGCCGGTCATAAACATGGTCTCAAAATTGACCTCTACTTTTCGCACCCCGACTGGTATGATGCCGACTTCCGTCCTTACAATTTTCATCCGCTTGCCGTGCCGGACATCATTGCTCATCCCGAAAATTATTACAATCCC
>JAIRPZ010000062.1 GCA_031256755.1 Planctomycetaceae bacterium | reverse complement strand
GCGGCAAATACCCCGTTTAATCTGACTTGGACGGGAAAAGGAGTCGACGCACAAGGCAACACTATTGTCGACAACGAATGGACAAAAGATTCCGCAAAATCAAACTGGTACGGTTCCATCAGCGGCACAACCATTACGGTCGAATCCTTTTTGGACTATGACACGGTCTATTTTCGGGATTCCTACACGGACGGAGCAGGATTACACACACTTGCGCCCGCAGAGAAACTCGTTAAGGTGATGGCAGATGTTCAAGTCCAAGGAATGAGGGTTAGGGGCAGCGGGTTTACGTTTGATCTCACCCAAGGCGAAATCCGCGATACGGGTAAAGAGGACACGTCGAATCCGGCAGATCCCCGCCATCACATGGATATTGATTTCGGCGATGCAACAATCGTCACGGCAATGCCTGCTCCGCGTTTAATGTCTGTGACATTTCCGCTTGATCACAGATTCTCGATCGATGCTGTCCATCAAGCCGTTTCGGAATCGGGAACGATTGACATTGTTGATGTAACGCAATTAACACTTAACGACCAGTACACGGATGCTTCAGGCAATAGAAAAAATTACTTTCACGATTTAAATGATTTCGGCGATTTTCCTATCAAACCGGGTGGAGAGATTCGTTTAGCCGTTTTTGATGCAAACATCGTCCGCGACAGCGACAACACCGGCGGCACATTCAAAAAATGGGAAGCAGATGATGATCGTCTGGATTTTACACGTGATCCTTTCATTACCGCGCGATGGGAAGTTGCCCGTGGCGGTCAGTACGGACAACAGGGTATTTTGCGGCTGTTCCGATACACTTTTTATGAACATTATTGGGACGGCAACACGCATTCAGCGGCAGACGGTTTGGAAAAACTGCGGACATACTTTGCCGAAGTCCAATCAATATACAGCGGTCAAACACCGCCCACATCGCAAGAAATTGAGGCGTTGTTAACCGCCGATAAGTATCTTGACTTTTTCGGCTGGGCGATTCGTAAAGACCAACGCGCATTAAATATCATTGACGAAGTCCGGGGACCGGAAATTGCCGCCGATGCCGTGATGATGACTCTTTGGAAACCGTGGGAACGAACCTCACACCGGTTTAATTTCGGCGGCGATACTTTCGGCGAGACAAGAGACATCAACCGGCTGGAGACGTGGGGAGAAATTTATCATCGTACCGGCGATGCGGACTCGGATGCGAATGCCGCCGACTACAAAGAGACCCGATCCGGTGTGATGCTCGGTGCCGACTGGGGAGATAACCGTTCATGGTGTTTTGGCGGGGTGCTTGGCTACGGAACACCGAAAATCACGCATCATCTCGGCAATATGGAAACGGAAGATTTCACAGCGGGCGTTTACTCCGGTGTTCTCTTACATTCCTTTTTCCTTCATTCCTTTTTTGGTTATGGTCAGCAATTTTATTCGATGACCCGTACCGGCGAGAGCGGTATTTACACTTCCGGCATTCCTGCCCGCTATACTTCTGATTACAACGGTCACGCTTGGTATGCCAGTTTGGAACTTTCCCGACCAATCGGACGGATAAACCGTTTTGGCTGTTCTGCCGGACTCATTCCGCTTGTGGCTGTGGATTGGCAGCAGGCGAAAACAGGCGGTTTTACGGAAACCGGTACGGGGGTACTAACGCAGAATGTTGATAGAACAAGAGTCGATCAGTGCTGGGTACGTACCGGTTTGGATGGTTTCGTTGATATGCACATTCTCCGTGCTTTCTCCCGTCTTCGAATAGCCAGTTTAGCCGGCGGTGATGATACGGCAGCGGTACGGTCAACTTTTACTGCCGCTCCGGTTCCTGTTCCAACTCCTGTCGCTCCGCCTCCGATGGAATTCCGCAGTGTGAAATTGGGGCGGACCTACGTCAATGCGGGGTTGACCCTATCCGGCAATTTGCGATGGCTGGATGCTTTCGCCGGTCTCGACTACTATTGGATGAAGCGGTATAATTCCTACCAAATGGAAGGCGGTTTATTGAAAAAATGGTAAGCCCGATTATTTAGCCCGCCGTCAAAACAAGGGGCGGGATCAAATGCCGATGACCGAAAAGCCGGATATTCAGGAATTGCGGCAGCGGATTGAGTTTCTGGAAGACCAGTTGGAAAAAACGCAGCGTTTGGCGGCTCTCGGTGAATTGACCGGAACCACCACGCATGAGTTTAACAATATCCTGATGACTGTTATCAATTATGCCAAAATCGGTTTGCGGCATAAAGACGAAGCGGGAAAGACCCATGCGTTCAATAAAATTCTCACAGCGGCAAACCGTGCGGCGAAAATTGTCAACACGATTCTTGCCGCCGCCCGAAACCGGAAAAAAGAGTTTGAACCGGTCGATCTGATTGCGCTGACCGAAGATACGCTTCTGCTGTTAGAGCGGGAAATGAGCAAGTACCGCATTGCCGTTGAAAAATCGTTTCCTGCCGGTCCGTCCGAAAAGATACCGGAAATTATGGCGGACGGCAATCAAATTCAATCAGTGATTTTGAACTTGCTGATCAATGCCCGGCAGGCGATGCCGGACGGCGGACGCTTGATTCTTAAAATCAGTTATGACGAAGAAAATGAGATGATTGATTTTTTGGTGCGGGACTTCGGCTGCGGGATTCCGAAAGAACTGCTGCCGAAGATTTTCGACCGGTATTATTCGACAAAATCAGGACCGGACGAAAGCGGCAAAGGCGGAACCGGTTTAGGATTATCGAATTGTAAAAAAATTATCGAAGAACATCAGGGCGTAATCCGGGTGGAAAGCACGGTCGGTAAGGGAACGGCCTTCACGATCAAATTGCCGACCGTGATTCGGATTAAATTGATCGAAAGCCGTCAGCGGACTGCCGGCAGAGAGCCGTCTATGTTATAATCCGGCGGCAATCCTATCGAAGGTGCCGGAAAAATCCGCCCGAACCTGCGCAGAAACGCACACCGAAAATCCGTCATGTCCGAACCGATCAACTCCGCCGGAGATTATCCCGCCGGCAAATTTGCAAACCGAAGTTTGGTGCGAACCGTTGTGTTCCAAATGCTTTATCAGGAAGATTTGAACACCGGTTCGATCAACAGTTATGCGGAAACGTATTTTGCGCAGGAATTGCCGAAACATTTGCCGCTGCTGCAATTCGCCCGCCAACTTTTGTCGGGAACGGTTCTGCATCAAAAAGAAATTGACGGTCAGATTGCGTCCATTGCCCGGAATTGGACACTTGAGCGGATCAATTGTGTCGACCGGAATATTTTGCGGCTGGCAGCATTTGAAATTTTGTTTACGGATCTTCCGAAAGCCGTTGCCATCAATGAAGCCGTCGAACTGGCGAAAAAATTCGGAACAAAGGATTCACCGGGATTTGTCAACGGAATTCTTGACCGGCTGAAAAAGGCGGATTAAAACACATCGCCGAATTCGGTTTTTGTTCCTTTAATTTTCAGGATTTGATCGATCAGATCGCGGACAGCACCGTAGCCGCCCGGACGCTGCGTAATGTATTCTGCCGCATTTTTCAGCACTTGCGGCGCGTGCGGAACCGTAACACCGAGTCCGACAGCCCGGATAACCGGCAAATCCGGCAAATCATCGCCGATAAAGGCAATTTGTTCCAGAGACAATTTGTGTTCTTCGGCAATTTCGACCACTGCTTCCCATTTTGCAAACGTACCGGTTCGGACAATTTCGATTCCGATATCTTTGGCGCGGTGAAAAATGCAGGGGCTGCTTCTGCCGGTGATGAGTCCGACGGCAAAACCGGCTTGCCGCCACATGCGGATACCGTAGCCGTCAAGGGTGCTGAACCGTTTGGATTCGTTTCCGGCATGGTCGATTTCGATAGTGCTGTCGGTCATCACACCGTCAACATCGGAAAGGATCAACTGAATGGGCGCAGCCCGTTTTTCTAGCGACATAAATGTTCAGGACAATTTCGGCAACCGGCGAAAGCATAACAATTCCGGTAAAAATAGCAAGAGCAAAACCGGCAATTACTAATGCGGCGTTTCGGTTTGTTTCATCGCCGGTGCTACCTTGAGCGAAATTTGCTCATCCGCATACTGCCGCGCGGTGTCATTCAAATCCGTTATCATAATCCGCAAATAATAGCGTCCCGGAGCCAATGTTTTCGGAATCATCCCTTCCAGATGCAGGCAATAATCCCGCTTTCGGCTTTGCGTTGTCAATTCCGGCGGAACAGGCGCATCGTGTTTGGCAACCACATTCGCGGTCTCATCCCGAATCTCATAACTTAATGCCGTACAAATATTAAAACCGTCAGCCACACGGCGGACTGACAGGTTTTCAAGTTCCAGATAGATATAAAACATTTCCCCCGGATTGTATTCCCGCGTCCGCGGCGTATAAACCCCGAATTCAACCCAGTCCTCAACCGGAATCACTTTTTTGAATTTAATCGGGCAAAGATTTTGCAAGTGAGACAAACTTTCATTGAAACGATAAGCCGCACTGATATACTTTTCCCGGCTGTTTGGCGAGGCATCGTCCATCAGCGCAGCGAGTCCGAGAACGTGTTCCCCCATAAAATCGTTCACCGTTTGGTCGACGGTCTGCATCGGTTTTGCCGCTTCAGACCGGTTGCCCAGCACCGTTTCCAGCATACGGAGACGCATTTCGTTTTCCGGCGTTTTTCCATTCGGAATCTGCTCAATCTGAAAGCGCAGTTGATCAATCCCTGCCCGGATATGCGGCTGCCAATCGCCGGCACCGCGTGAAGACGCAGAAGCGGCTGCCGGGAACGGCGTTTGCGTTTGATAACTCGTTTGCACAATACCGCCGGAACTTGCACCGGAACCCGCAGCCGGCGGGAATTGCGCACCGGGAAGTTGAATCAGTGAAGGATAAACCGGCGTTTCTTTCGGCAATACTGACGGCGGACGTTTTCCCGCTGTCTGCGCCACAATCGGCTCTGCCGGTTCGCTGCCGGTTTCATACCCGTCTTCGTCTTCCGGTTCGATATTCCGTTTTCGTTCCGGCAAACGGCGTGATTGGGAATGACGCGGCTTCACGGCGGCGATTGGATCATCGTCATCGGGAAGCGGAGCGGCGGTATTGTCCGCGGCATCTTCGACCGGCAGCACCGTTTTTGCCGCAGGACGGTTTTTGGACGCAGCGGTTTGAACGGTTTTTTCAACAGAATCCGATGTCAAAAACTCTTTCGGCGGCGAAACGGAACCGGCTTGATAAAGCGGTCGGGAGGAATGACGGACAGGTAAAACGTCAGCGGCGGGATTTGCGGCAAGCAGCGGCGTTGTTTCGGAAGTACCGTTTTGGGCAGAATTGCCGCTCCGGTCGGGCAGAACGGGCTGCAAAAACCTCGCAGCAGCAGACAAAAACGGTTTTGCTGCCGGTTTTGTCTCTTTGACCAGCCGTGTCGGTGCCGTCTGCGGAGCCGCCGTTTGGCAGCCGGCTATCAAAACAGACAACAAAAGAGTGGGAACAAGTCGGTTCATGGATTTCAGCGAAACAGCAAAGTCGGGCGGATCGTAATCATTACACCGGCTTTGAGCAAGAGCAAAATTAAGGCAGCCGCTATTTGATTGTTTTTGTGCGGACTTAACAGCGGCACAATGCCGAACCGCCGCGGCTGAAAATAGGAGTTTATTATTGTCCGTCTGCAATGCCCGGTATTCCTAACTGCATTTGCAACTGGGTTGCCAAACGTCTTCCGGTATCCGTTAATGCAATTAATTTTGCTTTATAGGTTTGTGCATTTCCCCGCGGACGATCAACATAACTTTTGATTTCTATGCAATTTGCATAAAATTCGGCAAGTTTGTCACGCAACGATTTGGACAAGTTTCGATCGCGGCAAATTTCCATCATTTCTGTCTTGACGTTCTCTAAAAAGACATACTCCACCACCCGCATTGCTTCATCAATTTCTCCGCTGACTAAACGGATTCCGTCATCGGCACTTCTGCCGTTTTGCAGAGAAAGTTGGATGGCATTATCATACTCAATCATGCTGTGTTGACATATCAAATGGACTGCCGCAAGCATTTGAAAGGCAACTTTTGCCCTGTGCTGCGAGTTTTGCCGCTCTTTGTCGTTTGCCGATAATTTGTTCATCGCCGACAATGCTTCCAATACATTATGACTGGGAATACAATAAGCAATTCCTTCTTGTTGATTTGATTTCAGTGTCGCCACACCGATGACTTCGCCATTGCGGTTAATGACCGGGCCGCCGGAATTTCCCGGATTGATAGAAATCCCTAATTGATAGAACAATTGCCCGTTAATTTCTTTTTGCGAACTCAAGACACCGACATTGACGGCATTTTCTAATTCACCCGGATTGCCGATAACCACGATGTCTTGTCCCCGCTTAAATTGATGATTTTCTGCAAGGATCATCTGCGGCAATACCGTTTGGACTTCGAGAAAAGCGATGTCCCATTCAGGGTCGGCGTAAAGCAATTTCGTTTTATAGGGACCTTTGTTGTGTCCCTGAACAGAAGGAAATATAATTTCTGTCAATTCTAAAAATTCAGAATCAATGACATGACGATTGGTGATGACAACATTGGGTTTGATTAAAAAGCCGGTTCCGCTGCTATGCACGCCCTGAATATGGGCCACTGATTGTTCGCATTGCTCAATAATTTCTTCTGTATTTTTCGGCTCTTGCAGTTTTTCTTGAGTTCTAATTTTTGTTTCTGATACAGCGGAAACGGCAGGATTTTGTGTATTTGTTTCCGTTTTTGTACCCGTCCAAAAACATGTCATGACCCCGGCGAGAATGGCAATGTTCAGAACGCCAACTGTACAAAAGATAATGAGTAAAAACGGATTTCCCTGTTTTTCCGGTCGCTGCGGTACCGGAACAGCCCCCGCAACGGTCTGCGGATGTTTCTGCTGTACCACTGCCGGCGGAGTCCGGCGTACCGGATTAAACATAACGGAGTCGTCAATTCCAAACACACTTTCTTCGTTGACCGGTCTGTGATTTGCAAAAACAATCCCCCGTACTTTTCGTACTTTTGTGGAACGCTCTCCATAGATGAGAGGTGTTTCCGGCTGTATTTGCCCTGCCGCAGCGAGTTCAAAAAGTTGCGATTTGGTGACTTCTTCAAATTTATTGTTGATTTCAACAAGAATTTTGGACATGAAATTGGCAACTTTAAGTAGGGCAATGGATCTTTAACGTTTCCATTGTAGTCGTGTTTTTTCTTTTTGCAAGTCTAAATCAGAGTACTTCAGAAATTGGCACTTCGTATTGTGTAAAAATTCGCTTGCATCTTGACTTTTGGTGACAGTGCGTTTCCAATAGAGTTGTACGCCTGCGGCGGTTTGGAAATGCACTAGGGAACGTGTTTGGAACGGGCGGCAGGCAAAACGGTTTCCGCAATTTCGTCGAGCATTTTTTCGACCACTTCTTCATACCGGAATGAACCGACCAAAACTGAACCGCGTTTCAGATTGACGGCATTGACTCCGCACCACAAACCGATGTCAGCATGATCAGTTTCGCCGGGACCGTTCACCCGGCAACCCATCACCGCAATCGTCAGCGGCACTTCCTTCAAAGGTTCCGTTGCCGACTGAACCTGTTCCGCTAACTGCACAAACCGGTCATTTTCGACACGTGAACAACTCGGACAACTGATAATGTTGAGTTTATCCGGCTGCCAGTCCTTTTCTGTCAACACGATTCCTGCGGCGGCATTTTGCAGGATTTGCTGTCCCGCCTCGATTTCTTCCGCTTTCCGCTGATTCGGAACGGTCAGAGAAACCCGGAGCGTATCGCCGATGCCTTCGGCGAGCAGCGGTTCGAGGGCAAGGCGGGACTTTCGGATTCCTGCCGGCGGCAGACCGGCTTCCGTCAAACCGAGATGCAGCGGAACATCAGGACGCATAGACGCAAACCGCCGATTCGCATACAAAACCGCCTGCGGGTCGGACGATTTAATTGAAACACAAAACCGGTCAAAGCCGAGCGAATCCATGAATCCGGCATGCTGAAATGCGCTGTTCAGAGCGGAGTCAATACCCGAACCGTTCCGGTCTGCGTTTTCCAAACTGCCGCAGTTCACTCCGATTCGCAGGGCGCAATCGTATTGCCGGGCAATGTTCACAATCCGCTCGACTTTCGTTTGCCAGGGGATTTCCGGTTCGGCATGGTGCAGATGACCGGGGTTGTAGCGGATTTTATCGACAAACGGAGCGACGGTTTCGGCGAGGCGGTAATTTTCCTGCAAGTCCGCGGAAAGGTTGGCGGTTGTTTTTTTGCGGATTTCTTTTAGTGCGGCGGCATCGGCGGCGGTGTCGGCGGCAACGCGTACCAAGCCGGCACCGGCATCGGCTAACCGGCTGCATGTTTCGGCAACGGCGTTGATATCAGCGGTTTTTGCTGCCGCCATACTTTGCAGGACAACCGGCAGTCCGCCGCCGATTTTGACCGTGCCGATAGAAATAATGCGTGTCGTTTTGCCCATAGCGGTATTATACCGGTTCTCATTCGGGCGTGTAGATGTTTTTCTTTTACCGCAGAGACAGAGATTCGGACAGGACTGACCTTCGGCGACCATGCCTCATAATCCGTAAATCCCGTAAATTTATCAGAAAACGCACTAGCGGGGGGAACATCCGCGTTCTGTAAGTTCTGCCGGACAATTTTCGCCGCCGGTGTGCGAGGAGATGAAGTGGTCTGCCATCGTTGTATGTGTTGTATGTGATGACCCGCTCAATGCCGGAAGCAACGGAACAGATTTTACGCAGGGAGTTTGTTCATAAGAAATGAAAATACTGTCACTCACGTTTATTGTGAGCGGGACAATCAGTCCGAAGGTTCGATTTCAAACAACAAATCGCAATATATTTTTCCGTTCCACTTCAAGTATCCATCGGGATACCTTCCGGTTATATCACTATGTGTCCGGTGAATGACTCCTTCCATCCGCTGTTTTTTCTCATTCCAGTTTTCGCAATATTCGCCGTAAAACTCGACAGTATCACCAGTTGCTAATCCTGTCAGATACGGTGCAATATCGATGTTGTGTGCAATAAGCAGTGTTTGACCGTCGGCAGTTTTCAAGAGAAAACGCTGATGCCGGTCGCCGATGGTGTCGTCGGGAAGCAATGCCTTCACAATACCGCTGCCTCGCCTTTGCCTGCCGGTATTTTTGATTTGCCGGTTTGGCTGAACCGTGAAACTACGTTTCCCGCTCGTTGTTGTTTTCCGTTGCTCCCGATTGGCAAGACCGTTGTATCGGCGGCTTTTTTTCGCACGTCTGCTGTTCCACAGTATTTCGCGGATCACAGAAACAACGATAAGAACAATAACAAGACCGATGATAACAGTTGTATTTTCATTCATTGATATTTTGGTTTTGGAATCGCTGCCCAACCGCCTTTGTGGTCCATTATTTTTGACCATTTTATTCTATGTTGTATAGGACAGCAAGAACGGATTAAGGCGGCAAGGATTGCCTTGCTGTTGACGGGAAAATTGTCGGGCAATTCATGAAAGTTGACGTGCCTGCTTTTCTTTATCCGAAAAAATGCTATAATCAACAGCAATTTCTGTTTTTCGGAATTGTTGCCGGACGAAAACTGAAAACAATGAACATCATTATTGCAAGCGATTATCGGGGAACAGCGGTGCAGAAACGAATTCTGGAACATTTCCGGGCTGCACCGGCGGGAATGCCGGCACACACAATTCATGAAGTCCGGCAGTTTGACGAAGATACGGATTATCCCGATATTGCGGCATACGTCGCCAAAGCCGTTACGGACGGAACATTCGAGCGGGGCATTTTGATTTGCGGCACAGGAATCGGTATGTGCGTTGCGGCAAACAAGTTCCCCGGCGTTAGAGCGGCTCCGTGTCATAATGAAGTGGTGGCGGAATTGAGCCGGAAACATAACGATTCCAATATCCTTTGTCTTTCCGGCGATCTTCTCGGCGACCGGGCGGTCATTGCTGTTGTGAATGTGTGGCTGGAAACGCCGTTTGAAGGCGGGCGGCACAGCAACCGTGTCGGTAAAATCCGGCAGATTGAATTCGCTAATTATACTGCTGAACAAATATAACCCGTCTTTTATGAACCGCCTTTTTTTACTTTTCGTAATAAAAATTTGGAAAATACTGCTGTACATTCCGCTGATCGGCGACCGTGAATCGCAGCGGATTGCCGGAGTTTTTCCGCATATTCTTTCTTTGGACGAAACGGTTGACCGCCTCATTCACGGATACAGCATTGCCCGGTTCGGAGACGGTGAAATCCGGCTGATACTCGGTCACCGTCTGCCCTTTCAACGTTTTGACACTCTTTTGCGGCACCGACTGCTTGAAATACTGCAAGCCGTTTCTTATGACCGTTTCCTTGTCGGTCATTGTCCGTTTTCAGAATCTCCTGTTGACCGTTCTTTCAAGGCATCATGGAATCGGTTTGCGGCTTTTATCCGCAAAGATATTCTGCATCAAAAAAACATTTCCCGGCAGAACAACCGTTATAGTTACTATCAATGGAATTGGATGCAGTGCTGGCGTTTTTTGGAATCCCGAATTCCGGCGGCGGAATACGGCGACGCACAGATTTCCCGGATGCGTCTTTTTCAGCATATTCCGCTCGAAAAAATCAGGAAAATCTGGCAGAACCGCGATGTTGTGTTCGTTGTCCCGAAAAACGGCAAATTCGTTTTTGATGCCCGGTTGTTCGGCAGCGTGCGGTCGGCGGAATATTTGTACATTAAACCGGTGAACGCTTTTGACGATTACAGCCGTATTCTGACGGAAGCATTGCAAAAAGAAAAAAGCAAACTTTTTTTTATTGCGGCGGGACCGACGGCAACCGTGCTGGCGTATGATTTGCATCAGGCGGGTTATCAGGCATTGGATTTCGGTCATTTGCCGATGTGCTACCGCGAATTTTTGGGGGAAGCACCGGCACCGGAAAAATTGGACGCATTCGGACAGATTCTTCAATGAAAGATGCAATGACATTTACAGTTCCGCCAAGAGGAAAAGTATGAAAAAATTTTCCAATACGCCTGCGGCTGCCCCCTGCCGCTCCCGCATTTTGTATTTTTCATTTTCCGAATGATCATTTTTCCATTATCAATTAAAATTACGCCCGTCCGGCAAAGACCCGGCGGCACAGCAGATTTTTCCTGCGTCTGGAAATCTTTATCGGAATTCGGTATATTTCGTTTATGAAAAGTGTGATTGTGATTCCGGCACGCTATGCTTCAACCCGGCTGCCGCATAAATTGCTGTTAAACGAAACCGGCAAACCGCTGATTCAGCATACTTACGAATCGGCAATGAAAGCGGAATTGCCCGCCGCAGTGATCGTTGCCTGCGACCATGAGGAAATCGCCGCCGCTGTGCAGCGTTTCGGCGGTCATGTCCGAATGACCAACCCCAACGCCAAAAGCGGAACCGACCGGATTGCCGAAGTTGCAGCAACCCTTGACGATACCGGCATTATCGTGAACGTCCAAGGAGATGAACCGGAAATTGACGGAACATCCATCGATTTGGCCATCCGGCTGCTGCGGGATCATCCTGATGCCGTCATGTCGACACTGGCAGCCCCCATCCGAAAGCGGGCTTTGCTCGAAGACCCTGCCTGTGTGAAAGCGGTTTTCGATTCCGCAGGAAAAGCGTTGTATTTCAGCCGGAGCGTGATTCCTTATCCGCGGGACGGAATTCGGGAAGAGTATTTTTCCGGTCAACCCCTCTTTTATCAGCATATCGGACTGTATGCGTACCGCAGGGACTTTTTGTTACAGTTAAGTCAACTTCCGCAGCCGGAAATCGAAAAAGCCGAAAGTTTGGAACAACTTCGGGTTCTCTATTACGGCTATTCCATCAGGGTCGGAGTCATTGACAAGCCGACTATCGGGATTGACACACCGGACGATTACCGGGCATTTGTTGCCGCTTATAAGAAGATTTCCGATCCGCACACAAATTGAATGACAGCCGCAGTGCCGCCGTTTTGTGTTTGCCGCACTGCGGTTACATTATCTCAATTCTCCGCAGCAGTACATCGAAAACAAGTAAAAACGCCGCCGCCGTCAAAAGATATGTCCAAAGCGGAATCGTTTTGTCTGCCGTTTTGTCCGTTTGCAGTGCCGCAATCTGTTCGGCTGAAGCATTAAACAAACCGCCGCTTTTTTCTGCTAATTGTTGCAGAAATTGACGGTTCACCGGACGAATCCGCCATTCATCAGGATAGCCCGTCATCACCGACCGGGAAAGATTGGCCAGCACTTGCCCCCGGTAAGTGAAGACCGTTTGGATAGTGAATGGCGGGCGTATGCCTCCTGCGTTTTGATGCGGACTGTTGATCGCCGGCAGCGGAAAGGATGCTTCATAGCGTCCCGGTGCCGTCTGAACAAAAGCGGTTTCCTGTTTCGATAAGTCCGGCTGAATGATGATCGCCTTGCCTTCTGCTTTGTTGATGAACAACCCCTGTTCGCCGATTGCATCAAATGTCAAATGAATATGGTTTGTTTTTTTTTCAATGTCCAAAGAAACATTCCGGTTTTCCTGCTGCCGCATGGCATACCGGATCACTTGCGCCCAGAATTTGCCGTAATGTTCCCAGCCGATCCATTCCGCTGCCCACTTACTCTTTGCATCAGAACTAAATGTTACAGAATGTCCCAAACCGAACCGCCACCACATCAGCAGCGGATCGCCGGTGCCGCTTGCCAAAATGAATTCCCCCGTCGGCTTCGGTTTTGTCACTACATATCCCAAGAGCGGCGGTGCCTGACTAAAATCAATCTGCCGCAACGCCGCTGCCGCCGTTATCAAGACCGGTACAAAAGGTGTTTCTTTCACAGCGGACTTGCTTGCCGTAACGGTTTCTTTTGCAAAGATTTGCGGAATTGCCTGCGGATCATCGCAGGAATAATGCCGTCCGCGTCCGGTCTCGGCAATCATCTTCAGTAAATCGTTATCCGCCTCGCCGACTCCCACGGTTGAAACGGTGATTTGATCGCGGGCAAGTTGCCGGGTCATTCCTTCAAAGTCGCCCGGCGAGGAATGTCCGTCTGTCAGCAAAATGACATGTTTTAACCGTGCCGGTGTCCGCCGGAGTTGTTCGTAAGCATCCGCAAGACCCGGATAAATGTTTGTCCCGCCAGCCGGTTCAATCGTAGAAATGGCCGAAAGAATTGCCGAAGACGATGCGGTACTCTGCATCGGACAAACCACATGACTTTCATGATCGAAAGCAATCACGGCGGCGAAATCTTTCGGCGAAAGCAATTCGACGGCGGCTTTTGCCGCGTCTTTGGCAAGTTCCATTTTTTGTCCTCCCATCGAACCGGATCGGTCAATCACAAGACAGATCGCCAGCGAAGGTTTGTCCTGTTCCTTTTTGAAATCGCAGCGTACCGGCAGAATTTCCTCAATCGGTGTTTTGTAATAACCGCCCAGACCGAAAGATTGTTCGCTGCCGAGCATGATAAAACCGCCGCCGAGTTCGCTGACGTAAGTCCGCAGCAATTTCATCTGGCTGACGGTCATTGCTGTAGACGGAACGCTGGAAAAAATCACGGCATCAAAATTATCGAGGTCGTTTAATGTTTTCGGAATCCCTTCCGGCGGGCGGACTTCGGCAGTGATTTCCTGTTCCCGAAGCGATGACGTAAGATCGCGGACGGTTCTCGGTTCGCTGTCGATGATCAGCACTTTCGGCTTTCCGCCGGCAAACACAACTCCTGAAAGCCGGTTGTTTTCGAGAATCGTATCTTGGACGGCTGCCGGTTTTCGGGTGTCCGCCGCTGCCGCCGGCAACGCTCCTGCCTGTACTGTAACAGTAAATTCCTGCTGCCGCTGATTTTCTATTGTTTGTTTGAAGCGGTATGTATTTTCACCGGGTTTGAGACGTTTTTTTTCTTCGAGCAATTTGAACGCTCCCCGATAAAGTGAGATAGCGGCATCGGTCGTTACATTACTTTGAATGACGGTTTCGATGTAAAACGGTTCTCCTTGCCGGACTTGCTGCGGCATTTTTAATTCGGCAACTTGAATTTCCGGTTCGGACGCTTCCGGCAGGGCCATCGCCGAAAGAAGCGGGGCATTGGTTTCCAACCCTTTTCCTGCCGTTTCATTGCCGTCGGAAATCAAAACAAGATGCGGAACGTAATCAGGAGAAACCATTGCTAATCCGATGTTCACCGCTTCGGCAATGTTTGTTTCCGTTTCCGTGCCGAAGGGAACGATTCCGCCGAAACGGTCTGCCGGTATCATGCGGCGGAGTTGTTCGACCATGTTGTCACGGTATTTGCCGGCGGGTTTGTCTACGCTCCGGCTGTGATCGGCAAGGATCACGATTTGCGTTTGATGAGACGGAAGAATGAGAGTCAGTTCGGCAAGGGCAAAGACGAGGAGTGTAACGATGACGGATCGGACGAAGAGCGATGCTTTCCGCTGCCGCCGGGAAAAGTCGATGAGCGAATATTTGTATGCTGCCGCCAGAACGGCAATTGATACCAGTCCGAGCAGATAAACCGGCTGCGTGAATTCGAGAAACATGGCGGAATTGTAACCTATTTTCCTGATCTTTCCAGTAAAACCGTGTGCCCCGCTGCACCCGCCGGACTCTTAAAGAATTGACACGCAGAATATCCGTGTTATAATCAATGTTTATTGATGCTCCGCACATGTATTTTGTGCTGAAGTTTTTTCCTTTCTGTTGTCGATGGCAGATTTTTTTCGGCGTTTGCAGCGGCGGTTTCATTTCTGGTACCACTCGCTCAAACCGGCGTATGCCTTGATGTTCGGTTATACCTTTTACATCTCGGTAACCTTTATTTTTTTGTGTCTGCCGGTCTGCTGGAACCGCGAAAATGTTCCGCTGATCGATTCGGTTTTTATGGCGGTCTCCGTCATCAGTACGGCAGGATTGCAGACCGTCAACACAGCCGAAACGTATAATTTTTTCGGACAATGCGTCATTTTAATTGCCGTCCAAATCGGCGGTCTCGGCTATATGACCGTCGGTTCCTGCGTTATTCTCGCATCCAAAGGATACCTGCCGAAAAACCGGCTGAAAGTCGGACGCGCCGTCCTTGCCATGCCGGAACATTTTGATCCCGCTGTTTTTTTCAGACATATTGTTACATTTACTTTCGCCATCGAACTTGCCGGTGCCGTGATTTTGGCGTTCTTCTTTTGGTGCAGCGGTACGCCCCATCCGGTCTGGGCAGGCGTTTATCATTCCGTGACCGCTTTCTGCACTGCCGGATTCAGCATTTTCCCGAATAATCTCGAATCCTTCCGCAGCAACGTGCCGATCTGCATGACTGTCGCGGTGATTATGCTGCTTGGTGCGATCGGTTTTATTGTGCTGGACGATGTCTGCCGATCCGTTCAAAGCAAGACGCTGCGGACAACGCTCACGACGCGGATTATTCTTGCGGCGACATTCGGCGCACTCTTCTTCGGAACGCTTGTGCTGTTTTTTGATCAAAATATGGCAGCATTTCCGATTGCCGACCGCTTGTTAATGGCTTTTTTTCAAACGGTTTCCGCATTGACGACAACGGGTTTCAATTCGATTCCCTTAAACAGCATTACGGTTTCGACAGCGGTGATCGGCATTGTGTTAATGATCCTTGGGGCATCGCCGAGCGGAACCGGCGGCGGCTTGAAAAGCACAACATGGTCGGCAGCCATTGCGACCGTGCTGTCTTTTCTTCGGGGACATGATGAAATTACTTTTTTCGGCTGCACCGTACCGCCGAGCCGGCTGACGGCAGCATTTGCGTCGATTACATTGTACATGCTGACTTTTGCGGTCGGAACGTATTTTCTGCTGACATTTGAAAAACATCCGGCGGAAGATATTGTCTTTGAAGCCGCATCGGCACTCGGAACAGTCGGGTTAAGCCGCGGCATTACACCGGAACTGACAACGGCAGGCAAATTGATTATTATGTGTATGATGTACATCGGACGTATCGGCGTATTGTCGCTTGCTGTCGGTGCTGTTGCGCTTTATCATGACATTGCTCATGATGACGAGAAAACGGACAAAGACACACTGCCGCCTGCGAAGTCCGATGACATCGTTTTATAAAAGGTGCGGCATAGAATCTTTCGGGGAGTTTTTTCCTGCCGCGGGGTCTTGACGACGGGCGGCGGAGGGAGTATCTTTTACTGTCAAACAATAGAGTGGAGTGTTACTCTCACAATAAAGAGTTCCCCTATGAATCCTGATGTCAAA
>JAIRPZ010000105.1 GCA_031256755.1 Planctomycetaceae bacterium | reverse complement strand
TGCGCACGGATTCCCGCCAGCATGACGAGAATGATGAGGATACCGACCACATTTGAGACAATGTCGAGGAAAGAATCCTGCCCGCCGGGGTCGGTATCGCGTTGAATTTTGCTTTGTTTCTTACGCCGCATCGGAAAAACTGTCCTTTCCGTTAAAATCGGACAAAACGGAAAGGATCATGAATGTCTTTACGCAAAATCGGGGGAATTGCGGAAGACGTTCTCTGCGGCAGATTGACGAGGACACCGATGCGGGTGCCGGTGTGGTTTCGCAACAGGTCTAGTATACTTTATTTCCATGTTAAATTCTTATCACACATCGCAAATCTGAACACCTTTGCGCAGCGAATTCAAGCCGTCCTTCGGAAGAAATTCGTGTGCAACAAATCCCTTATAACCGGTCTCAAGTATCGCCTTCATCACTGCCGGATAATAAATTTCCTGCGTTTCATCAATATCGTTGCGTCCCGGATTTCCTCCGGTGTGGTAATGACCGATAACGTCTTTGTAGTCCCGAATCATCTGAATAATGTCGCCTTCCATACGCTGCATATGAAAAATATCGTAAAGAAGTTTGAAACGCTCGCTGCCGACTTTCCTCGCTAATGCACCGCCCCAAGGCGTTGTATCCGCCATATAATCCTTGTGATTCTTGCTGCTCAACAATTCCATCACAAGATTTACTTTATATTTTTCAGCAGTCGGCATTAACTTCTTCAAACCGATTGCGCAGTTCTCAAGTCCGAGTTCATCGTCCATTCCTTTGCGGTTGCCGGAAAAACAAATGATGTTCGGCACGCCTTTGTCGGCAGCAATCGGAATGATGCGTGCATAACCGGCAATAAGTTTTTCGTGGTTCTCAATGCGGTTGAATCCGTCCGGTATTCCGCCTGCACCGTTTCCCATTGTTACAATCATATTGTTTTTATTGACGGTGTCCCAGTCCTTTTCGTTGATTAGGTCAACGCCGACCATTCCGAGTTTCTTGCAAATCTTGCAGAACTCATCCAGCGGAATTTGCCCGAAGCACCATTTCGATACCGATTGCCGTATATTACCCTTTACGGTCAATGCTTCGATTTGCTCGGCAGTTTGTGCAAAAATTGATTTACCCGCTGCACCGAGAATCGTCACTCCGGCAATACCGGCAACGGTTTTCATAAAAGAACGTCTTTTCATAACAGATAATTATGCAAAAAATAATGGATTGTTTAGCGGATTATGAGCGGGCGGACTTTAACCTCCGTTTATCACTGCGACTTCAATAGATTCTTGCATAAACCGGACAGGCTTGCAAGAGGACGATATGCGTACCGGAGCCATCATTTTACCGGCGTTCATTACAATAATTTTATCTGCTTTTGAATTCAGACAAGGTCTGATGTATCATTTTTTCACGTCCGTCTGCCGGACATCAGTTATTGTCATTGCCGAAAGCACTGCGGAGTTCCTGCCGCTCGTATTCCAAAAGCCCGTCGATGACCGGCAGCAAATTCCCCGCCAAAATAGAATCAAGTTTATACAGCGTCAAACCAATCCGGTGATCCGTAATGCGGTTTTCAGGGAAATTATAGGTTCGAATCCGCTCGCTCCGGTCGCCGCTGCCGATTTTCGTTTTCCGCTCATCCGCACGCTTCCGCTGCTCCTCTTCCCGCTTCGCATCGTAAAGCCGGGATTTCAGCAAACGCAACGCCTTCGCAAAGTTCTTATGCTGACTCCGCTCATCCTGACAGGCAACGACAATGCCGGTCGCCAAATGCGTGAGACGCACCGCCGATTCCGTTTTGTTGACGTGCTGCCCCCCGGGGCCGCTCGAACAATACAAATCCTTCCGGTAATCCTCCGGTTTCAAATCAATTTCAACATCTTCCGGTTCCGCCATCACCGCAACCGTTGCCGCCGATGTATGAATCCGTCCTTTCGCTTCGGTTTCCGGGACCCGCTGAACCCGGTGTCCGCCGCTCTCAAATTGCAGTTGCCGGAAACATCCTTCACCGTCAATCCCAAGAACCATTTCCTTAAATCCGCCCAGTTCAGTCGGATTGTACGACAAAATTTCGACTTTCCATCCTTGCGATTCGCAGTAATGTTTGTACATATCGTAGAGATCGCGGGCAAAAAGAGCCGCTTCATCGCCGCCGGTTCCCGCCCGGATTTCCAGCACGAGATTCGCCCGGTTGGCATCTTCGCCGCCGATGGTCATATCAAGAAGTTCATTCCAGAGGACTTCCCGCTCGTTTTTCAGTTCAGGCAGTTCCATTTCGGCAAGTTCCCGCATTTCGGGATCAGGCGAATGAAGCATTTCGTTTGCTTCTTCGATTTGGGTATTGAGTTGCTTGAAACGGCGGTATTTGGTTGCCGTCTTGGCAATAGTGCCATGCTCTCTCGCAACCTGCTGCATTTTGGACGAGTCGGCAAGCACGTCGGGATCCGTCATTTGACGTTCCAGCGTTTCAAATCGGGAAAGTGTCTCATCAAGTAATTTACGCATCGGTACTCATTCTACCGGAAGAGAAACAGAATTCAATCACGGCGGACTATCGGGCAACGGCGGCGGGACGGTCTGCGCCGGTTTTTCGTTTGACTTTCCATTCCACAACCGACTTCGCCGCGAGCGTCACCAACGCCAGTGCAGCAAGCAAGGTGGCAACGGAAAAAGCCGAAACCGCATCATAACCGGCATACAGCGTTTCGATGTACAGCGGCATCGTGTTGGTCGATCCCCGGATATGCCCCGAAACAACGCTGACTGCACCGAATTCCCCCATTGCCCTTGCATTGCACAGCAGCACGCCGTAAAGCAGTCCCCATTTGATATTCGGCAGCGTCACCCGCCAAAAAATCTGCCAGCCGCCGGCTCCCAGGGCAACGGCGGCTTCTTCTTCGAGTGTTCCCTGTTCCTGCATCAGCGGAATGAGTTCCCTCGCCACAAACGGAACTGTTACGAAAATCGTTGCCAGTATGACCCCCGGCAGGGCGAAAATGATTTTAATGTCGTGTTCAAGCAGCCATGCGCCGAAAGCCGATTGCTGTCCGAAAGCAAGCACGAAAACCAATCCTGCAATGACCGGCGAAACGGCAAACGGCAAATCAATGAGCGTAATTAAAACGTTTTTGCCCCAAAAGTTGAATTTCGCAATGCACCAAGCGGCCACGACTCCGAAAACAACATTCAGCGGAACGGCAATAGCCGCACAAAGAAGCGTCAGCCGGACAGCGGGCCACGCATATTCTTCCTTGAAACTGGCAAAATAGAGTCCGTATCCCTTCCGAAACGCTTCGTAAAAAATAGAAACGAGCGGTAAAACCAGAAACAGAGCAATAAAACCGAGTGTCACGCTGATCAGAATTGCCGGAACAATTTTGTCGCTCCACCGAATCGAAACATTTTTTATCATCACCGGAAGGGATTTTGGCTGAAACCTTTTGGGGCGTTGATTATACCCGTTACCGGCGGCAAATGTTCCGCGTCTCGGTTCCGTACTTTTTTGTTATAATCATGGCTATGACTCAATACACAGAAGCCCTTGCCGGACGCATTACGCCGGAAATGCTTGCCGTTGCCGAAACGGAATTTCTCGAACCGGAGTTCATCAGACAGGAAATTGCCGCCGGGCATCTCATCATTCCCGCCAACAAAATTCACCGGCAAAAAAAGTTAATCCCCGCCGGCATCGGTTCGGCTCTCCGCACCAAAATCAATGCCAATCTCGGCAATTCCGCCCTGTCCAGTAATGCCGGATGCGAAGTCGCCAAAGTTCAGTACGCGGTTAAATACGGTGCCGATACAGTGATGGATTTATCAACCGGCACGGAAATTGACTCGCTGCGGCGGCAAATCATTGACGAAGTCAGCGTTCCGGTCGGCACGGTGCCGCTTTATCAGGTTTGCGAACAATTGGACGACATTGCCGATATGACTCCGCAGCATTTTTTGAACGCAGTGGAACATCAGGCGAAACAGGGTGTCGATTATATGACGATTCACGCCGGTTTGCTGCAAAAACATTTACCGCTGATTGACCGCCGGCTTGCCGGAATCGTGTCGCGCGGCGGAAGTTTGACCGCAAAATGGATGGCGGTTCACAAAAAAGAGAATCCGTTTTATGAACATTTTGACGAACTGTGCGAAATTATGGCGGAGTATGATGTGTGCTGGAGTATCGGCGACGGACTGCGTCCCGGCTGCCTGCACGATGCTTCGGATGCGGCTCAATTCGGCGAACTGGAAACGATGGGGGAACTGACGTTGCGTGCGTGGCAGCACGGCTGTCAGGTGATGATTGAAGGTCCCGGTCACGTGCCGCTGGACCAAATCGAAATGAATATCCGGCGGCAAATCGGGGTTTGTCACGGCGCACCGTTTTATGTGCTGGGACCGGTGGTCTGCGACATTGCACCGGGTTATGACCACATTACGAGTGCTATCGGGGCAACGCTGGCGGCATTTTACGGTGCGGCAATGCTCTGTTATGTTACGCCGAAGGAGCATTTGGGTTTGCCGGATTTGGAGGATGTCCGGCAGGGGGTGATTGCTTACAAAATAGCGGCGCATGCGGCGGACGTTGCCCGTAAACGTCCGCACGCCCGCGACAGAGACGATGAATTGTCAAAAGCGCGGTTTGCTTTCGATTGGGAAACGCAGTTTCGGTTGTCGCTTGATCCTGAAAGGGCGCGGGAGTATTACGAAGAGAGCAGACGGCAGACGGCAGACGGGTGCAAAAGCGGCGGGCCGCATTCGTCCGGTGCGGTAAATTGTAACGAAAATTACTGTACAATGTGCGGACCGAAATTCTGCGCAATGAAAACAACACAGGAATTAAAGAAATTGCGGGACGGACAAACGTCTTGATACGGCAAACAAGACCACAAAAAAACATGACGGTCATTTTCAACAATCGGACATTCTTTTCCTGTTTTGCAGCGGCTGTCATACTCACGGCAGCCGTGATTGCGTGCAGTCCGTTCCGTATTTATGCGGGCGGTGCCGAACCGCCCGCCGCAGAACCGCTTATCATCGAAAGATGATTGCCGCACTTTTCACCCGGCGGCAAATGGGCAGTTTTAGGGAAAGAATCAGCCATCGGCGAGAATGGAAAAACGCTGATCATGGATTCAGAACAACTGCCCTGTTTCCTGAAAGAAAAAAATGCGGAGGAATATATCAGGAAAAAACAGACGGAAAGCAAAACTCCGTAAAATCCTGCCGGACGGGTGTAAGAAACGGACATACGTCAACCGGTCTTGTCAACAGGATTCAGCCCAAACGCACAATCCGAAACTCACCATTTTTTCGTTCCGAAAATCTCTGCCGTAATGACCGCTTGGCGTATGTTTTCCGGTCTGGCAAGCCACTCGGCAATGTTGACCGGAGACGATGCCGAAGAATACGGCGTATTGGCTGCTTGTTCATAAATGCCCGTAATACTTTCCAACTGCGGCTTGACGCTCGGATCAATGGACGGTGCAACAACCGCCGCTGCATCGAAAGTTCCCGGTGCGGCATCAAAACGCCTGCCTTCTCCTTGCGGCGGTAATTGTCTGACCAGTGTCGGCACAGCCCTCGGCGTATCTTCGGGTTCCAAAACCAATTCCAGTGATTCCCGTTTCCGCTTTGGTTTCGCCGGTTTTTGGCGGATAATCACTTCACCGTTTTCCGGCAGCGGCGTATTTTTTCCTGCCGCCTGCTTTTGTCCGGCGGTTTTTTTCGCCTCCTGCATTGCCGACAAAATATTGGCAGCAAGGTACAAGAGAAAAATGACTGCTCCGATAATGACTTCGCCCATCGTGTCTTGACAAACCGTAAATGATTACTGATAATCTGCGGTTTATTATCAATGATGTCCGCCGTCTTGTCAAGCGTGCATCGTCAACCTGTTTATGTCCGCAATGCCTTCCCGTCAGCAGATATACACCTTGCTCATTTTGATTTCCGCCTCGCTAATGTTCGGACGCATTCTTGCCGTCAACCGGACGGATATGCAAATACTGAAACAGTACCGCATTGAACAAATTCCGAAACAACTTGCCGAAAAAGAAAAACGTCTTCGTGCCGATCACCCGAACATTAACGAAGACCGTCTGAAAGCGGAACTCAAAAAGACCGAAACCCGGCTTTTCTCCGAAGCCCGAAACGCACAATTTGACACACCGTTACTTTCCGCCAATGACCGGAGCCGCTGGGATACGATCCGCGCTCTTGTCGAACCGGAGATGCGTGTTGTCCGAACCGTGAAAAATGCCGACGGGACGGAACGAAACGAATACGTTTGGTATGCGATTGATAAAGTCCAGAATGAACCGGGCTGGGACACGATTGATATGGTCAGACACCCGCTGCCCGATCAGCCGGAAACCGGCTATCTTTTTTCGTCCAAACCGCCGCTTCTGCCGACCGTTTTGTCCGTTCCGTATGCCGTCATGTTTTATGTCAGCGGCGGAAAACTTTCGCTGGCAAACGAACAGTTTCTTTTTCTGATTGTCCGCACGATGCTGATTCTCTGCAACCTGCTGCCGCTCGTTTTTTGCTGGTTTCTGCTCGCCCGTCTGATCGACCGGTTCGGAACAACCGACTGGGGACGGATTTTCAGCGTTGCCTTTATCTGTTTCGGCACTTTTCTTTCCACATTTGTTGTTACGTTAAATAATCATCTTCCGGCGGTTGTTTGTGTAACAATAACGTTTTACTGCGCCGTCCGAATTGTGTATGACGGCGAAACCCGCCGGCGGTATTTTATTTTTGCCGGTTTGTTCGGTGCGTTTGCCGTTGCGTGCGAACTGCCTGCCCTGATGTTTTGTGTCTTCACCGGTTTATGGCTTTTCGGTGTTCAGCGTTTTCGGACGGTGTGCGGTTTTCTTCCGGCAGCACTGGTTATTGCCGCCGCTTTTTTCGCTGCGAATTATGCCGCTCACCAAACATTGCGGCCCCCTTATTCGCAGCAGGACTGGTATATGTTTGAATATGAACGGGGCGGTAAAATATTGAACAGCCATTGGAAAACGCCGCAGGGAGCCGATGTCGGGGAAGAATCGCGTGTCGCCTATATTTTCCATTCGGCAATCGGGCATCACGGCATTTTTTCGCTTACGCCGGTTTGGATATTGAGTTTCACCGGACTCGGTATCTGGCTGCGCCGCCGGGAGCATTTTTTTGCTGCCGGAATGATTTTGCTGACAAGTATGACTGTTTTTGTTTTTTATATGCTAATGGAACAGCCGAACCGGAACTACGGCGGCAATACGGCGGCACTTCGCTGGATGTTCTGGCTTGCTCCGCTTTGGTCTGTGCCGCTGGTAACGGCGGCGGACTGGTGCAGCCGCGGCGTTGTCCGCCGGTCATCGGCGATGATTTTGCTGATGATTTCCGTTATGTCGGCAGCGTACCCGGTTTGGAATCCATGGTCGAATCCATGGGCAGTCAATCTGCTGCAATACGTGGAATTGATCATTCATTGAACTTGTTCCCTACCTATAAAGATTTTTTCTCTGTTAATAACAGCACATACGAGTTTCGTCGGCAAGAGATGACGTTGCCGGCGGTTGCGGTACGGATAAGCCATTAACTTTTATCTTCGCATTCAAACTCTCAATAAACACCCGCCATATTGATACACAGTTGTTGTCATACCTTTCTAACGGCAACAACGCACCGCCAAAGAGAATAACAACCGCGTTTCTTTACACAACTTGAAATCGTCTGTGTTTTCGTCACGCGGTGTACCTTTCCCGCCGCTTCATCAATCACTGCGTCTATTTGACTCTTTACCGTATGCTGTTTTTTCTTGCCGGAATACCATTGCTCCTGTTTTTTCGGACGTTCTACGGGATGTTCGGTAACATCGACAACGTTCACATCAACGCCGTCGTCAACGGCAATATGTTCCATTGTTCTGTATTCGCGGCAGTATTGCAGGGTGATATTGCTCATTCGGCATTTTCGATATTTTATTGATGCGTTCCATCGCTGCTGTGGACAAAAGGACGGAAAGAACTGTAAATTCAAAAAACCATAACGATTTAACGGTTAGGGAACAAGTCCTGTATACATTGCGGAAAAGATTTGTCAAGAAACTCCTGTCAAAAAATTGAAGAATGAGCAAAAATGAATTTGTCTCATTCTTCAAACCGGCGAAAGCATTGCCGCAATATTTTTTCCGCTGACCGGCGAAATAATGCCCCGTTCCGTAATGATGCCGGTTATCAGTGCTGCCGGTGTTACGTCAAACGCCGGATTGTACACGCGAACCCCGTCCGGGGCTGTCCGTTTGCCGAAACCCTCACAAATTTCGTCCGCTCCCCGCTCTTCAATCGGAATACCGCTGCCGTCCGCCAGCGTTAAATCGAATGTCGAAACCGGAGCCGCCACATAAAACGGTATACCATGTGCTTTTGCCAACACCGCAACGCCGTAAGTCCCGATTTTATTAGCCGTATCGCCGTTGGCGGCAATCCTGTCCGCCCCGACAGCAACACCGTCAATTTTACCCTGCCGCATCACCAGAGCCGCCATCGAATCGCAAATCAGCGTCACATCAATGCCCCGCTGCATCAATTCCCAAGCGGTTAATCTTGCCCCTTGCAGCAAAGGACGCGTTTCATCAGCAAAAACACGAATCGTCTTTCCCGATTCGGCAGCGGCAAAAAACAGTGCAAGAGCCGTACCGTAGTCCGCTGTTGCCAAACCGCCGGCGTTACAATGCGTCAGCCACGCCGAACCGTTCTGAATAAGCATCTGTCCATGCTTTCCGATAGCACGGCAAATCTGCCGGTCTTCTTCGTGAATGGAGCGGGCTTCGGCAAAAAGTGCCTCCCGAATTTCAGCAGCACTTTTGGATTCAAACAGGGATTCCGCTTTTGCTTTCATCCGGTCGATAGCCCAGAAAAGATTGACGGCTGTCGGACGGCTCGTTGCCAGATAAGCGGCAACTTCATCGAGACGGGCTTTGAACGCCGGCAGATCGGCATTGTCCGGCAGTGTTTGCAGACCGAGACAAACGCCGTAAGCGGCAGCAATACCGATGGCGGGTGCGCCGCGGACGCGGAGTTTTTTGACGGCTTCCCAAACGGTTTCGGCATCTTTGCACGTAATTTCTTTCAGTTCTGCCGGCAAGAGCGTTTGGTCGATCATTTTCAGCGAGCCGTTGCAGCCGCCGATCCAAGAGAGTGTTTCGATATTGCGGTAAGTCATAAGGGGCGTTATTCTATCCGTTTTACAGGAAATTTCAACCGTTAAAAATATCGCGTCCGCCAAAAGCCGAACGCCGTTTTCCGCACGCATGTTCCGTTATTCGCTGCGGTCATGTATAATATCGGCATGGCAAAAAAAATCACGAATTCATCAACACCCGCTTCATTAAGTCCCAGAGATCAGCAAACGCTTTCCAACCTGCTGAACATGACAGATCACGTTGCCAAACAGGTCTTGCGGAAACGTGACCCCGCCGTGGACATTCCTGTCCGCGCTCTTTCCAACGTCAGCTTCAACGAGCGGAAAAAAATTATCGAAATGGGAAAACGCACGTCCCTGCGGCAGTTGTTCAACCTGTCGCAGGCAAAAAGTTTTATGCAGACCATGCTCGTTGCCGGCGGAACAAAACAACTTATCGAACAGGGAAAATCCACCAGCATCCGGGGACTTTACTACCTGCTCAAGCACACCATTGACGGCGTAAAAGAAGAAACATTTGACGAACAAGGCGACTGCGACAACATCATCGAAGATATGGAGGTGCTGCTCAATTCGCTGCGGGAAGAACTTCACCTTGCGGCGGAAACGAGAGGCAATATGGTCGGCAGCATCACGATTACCGATAAAGGGGACGATATTGACTGTACCCGGATGGGAAGCGGCGGTTATGCAGTTCCTTCGATTGTCGAATCGAGCGTGATTCAATTCAAAAAATGTACGGCGAAGTTTATCCTGCATGTCGAAAAAGGAACCGTTTGGCAGCGGTTCAATGAAGACAAATTTTGGAAAAAGCATAACTGCATTTTGACGCACGGGGCGGGGCAGCCGCCGAGAGGAGTCCGCCGTCTGCTTTACCGGATGCACAATGAGTTAAACTTGCCGGTCTATTGTCTGTTTGATAACGACCCTTGGGGATATTACATTTACAGTGTTATCAAACAGGGTTCCATCAATCTGGCATTTGAATCGCAGCGGATGGCGGTACCTGCGGCGAAATTTATCGGTTTGCGGAGTCAGGATTTTACGCGGTGCAAACTGTCGGACAGCGTGAAAATCGCTTTGAATGACCAAGACCGGAAACGTGCAAAACAGATAGCGGAATATCCATGGTTTGCGAATAAAAAAGCGTGGCAGCAGGAAATTGCCATGATGCAGGAAAACGGTTTCAAACTGGAAGTCGAAGCCTTAACAAGCAGAGATATTAGTTTCGTCACCGAAGAATACGTTCCGCAGCGGCTCAAAGAAGGGGGCTTTCTGGATTAGCAGAATTAAAAGAAGCGGAAACATTTGTTTCCGCTTCTTCATGTTGTCTATTGTCGATAAACTCTTTTCGATAAACACTTTTTACGGTGTTACTCTTCGGGGATAAACAGACGTTTCTTTTCCGGTCTTTTCGGTGTTTCGGTATTCGGTGGGGGGGGGATAGTCAGCGGGGAGGATGACCCGTCATTCGGAAGAGCCGGGGGGGCTGTTTCGGGGGATGACGTATTTCCCGGGGGGGGGGATACCGGAATATCGGGCGGCGGTATCGGCGGTTCCGGTGCAGGAACTTCTACCGGTACCGGATCCGGTTTATCCGGCGGCGGCGGATCAGGTATTGGTACCGGTATCGGAGGTTCCGGTTCTGTTATTGTGACCGGTTTCGGCGGCTCCGGTTCCGGTACTGGTTTCGGCAAATCCGGCTGTTTCGGCGGATCATTGACTTCGGCGGGCGGAACCGCATTGACGGGAGCATCGCCGGGAACAACATCAAACGGCTGCTTCTTGTCAAGTGCTTCTATACCGGCAACCGTTAACCGGTACAATTCGTCATACTCGGTCAGATAGTTTTTATCCCGCGAAACATATTCTGCGAGACCGGCAATCGTCTTTACTTTGAAGACCTGCGACTTAATTTTTTTGACGTGCGTCAGTGCCGCCTGCAATTGATGTTTTTCCAGTTGAATTTTTGCCAGCCGGGCATTCATCTGATCAATTTCGTCGGCAACGTTTGTTTCTGCCGCAGGTTCCCGCAGGATAAATATTTTTTCAGGCGGCGGCGGTACGGTTTCTGCCGGTGCTGCCGGAACCTGCGGTGCAAGAGTCGCACCCGCTTCCGGGGAGACGGCACTGACCAAACCGGGACCGCCCGGAACTGCCGGAAGCATAAAACGCGGCACTGCCGGTATTCCGTAATACGGAACCGGAACAACATAGCCCGCCGGACGGCTGCTGTACTGCTGTTTGGCTGAACTTTTTACGGCGGCGTGAACATTTCCGCAGCACGCAAAGACGCAAGCCGTCAACAACATCCCGGGGAGAACTTGTTTAACGCGGTGAAACATTTTGACTTTCCTTTCCATTCCGCAGCGGGAATAATCTGCAAGCGGGAACAACGGGAACTTTCCAAAGCAATGAACCTTGCGCAAGTCCTCATCGGCAGAAAGTACCCTCTGCCATGCGGAATGCAAAGAAAGAACGGGCAGAATTTGCCGGAACAGGGGGGCAGCCGGTGCAATTATGCCGGTATTGTGTCTTTTATGACCGCATTTCTTTTTTCTAATGCCCGCCGGTCTTGCCGGACTGGCGGGCATTAGAGAGGAAACGGGGAACATGCGTCCTCCGTTTAACGACAGGTAAATACTGCCGGCATGACCGGCAACAGGCAGATTGCGCCGTTTTTTCCTAAAATGTACCAGCGGAGACAAAAATTATGAAAAAAATGTACCGCAGTGCCTTCACCGTACACAAAAAAACAGTATAATAGGGACAGTTGTCTCTTGACTCTAACTTGTTTTCCTGCAATGATGACGGCATTCCGCTCCTTTCTTTTCGTGTTTGTTTCCGCCGCCGCCTTGTCCCTGACCGGTACAGGACAATGTGCGGATCATGTTCATCTGGATTATGAAGAATTTGCTAAATTGTTCTTCGCCGGCAAAGAACCGAATTTTACTGTTGATAATACATGGCGGAAAAAATACGAAATGCACGGCTGGCGGGCAGCGGCTGAAGAAGGAAACGCCGAAGCCGAAACTCTGACCGCAATCTACCTGCTTTCCTTCATCGATCAGCAATTAACGCTCCAAATCGAGAAAATCTTTCTCGAAAAAGCCATGCTCAATCACACCATTGCCCAAAGTGCCGTGCTGGACAATATCGCCCTGTATATGGCAGCCCATCCGAAAGCCGTGGAAGAACTCGGCGCAGGCAGCGGTGCCGGCATCAAATTTTACACCGGCGAAACAGAAAAATTAGTGCAGCAAACAGACGAATTAGTCCGCCGGAATATGGTGTCGGGATCGGCAATCGCCAAAAAAATACTGATCGAAGCCAAGGAATTCCGCGGGCTTTTCCAGCAAAAAGAATCCGGCATTGTGGCGAATTTTCTGCTGATGAAAGAAAAATTCAAAGCACTGGAAGACCTTAAATATCAATTTACCGCAAACTGGGATGCGCAGCGTACGAAGGACACAAAAGATCGGTTAAAGAAAAGTCCGGCCATCGAGCGGATTATCGGCATACGGGCGAGAACGGATGCTTCCGGCGGCAGTACCGGTTCCTTCCGCCCCGGCAGAATCACCTCGCGTCCTTCGCCGGACGGACAACCCTCTGACGGAGGCGAAAACGCTACAGGCGGCGAAGCCGGCAGCGACTCTTCGTTCTTCCCGTCCAGCACGGCAGACACACAGATCACGAAGGAGCAGGAGATAGAAATCATTATTGACGAAATGATTCAGCGGATGAAAGACCGCTACACGGCGCATAAATATCTTGTCGGCGTGTATCAGGGACAGGATTATCATCTGGAAACGCTGGAAAAAATCCACCATTACCTCCGCAACGCTTCCGAAGCGGGCAATCCCGTTGCCCAGTGTTATTATGCGCTGTTCATGAAGTATCTCGGATACTCGGTCGGCGAAGACGATGCGGACGGAGAGAAGGCGTGGCAAAAATGGCTGAAGCAAGCCAAAGAAACAAAAGCGGCACAAGAGCGGGTTGCGAAATTGGAAAAACAAGCTGAGGAAGCGAAAGGCAAAGCCGCGAAAAGAGCCGAAACAGCAAAGAAAAGAATTGACTTTCTTATCAATGCGGAAGACGAAAAAATTGCCACGATAGACAAAATGCTGCTGCAAGCCGCCGGCCGAGCGGGGAACGGCGGCAGTGCGGTTTCCTCCGACGGGCGTAACGAAAGCAGCCGGGCGGAAATGGAAGCGATGAAAGAGGCGTTCGATGCCGACCGGACGGAATCCATGCAGGGGACAACGCCGAAATAAAGCCGGAACAATAATGTATAATACGGCATTATGAAGAATTATTTCAGCGGCGAAAATCTTTCGCAAGACCCGGTTCACGGGTATATTCCGTTTTCTTCGGCGGGCGGCGGGTTTGCAGCGTCTGCGTGTCCGCCTGCTTTTTCCGGTGAAGTTTTCGAGCGGGACATCATTGATTCTCCTTGGGTGCAGCGTCTCCGGCAAATCCATCAACTCCAAACCGCATGGCTTGTCTATCCTTCGGCCGAGCATACCCGGTTTCAACATTCACTCGGTGCAATGCACCTCGCTTCGAAAATGTTGCAGCAACTTTATCCGAGTTTGGCGGACGTTTGTGCCGAACAAGGAGAGACATTGCCGGGCAAACCTTATCTCGAATCGCTGGTGCGGATGGCGGCACTGCTGCACGACATCGGACACGGACCTTTCGGACATTTTTTCGATGCCCGTTATCTGTCGCAGTTTTCCATTAACGGTCTTCCGCTCAACCATGAGCGGCTTGGTGCGGAAATTATCCGGCGGGAACTTGCCCCGCTGCTGGGCAGAATCCGGCGGAATCCCAACGGCATACTTGCCGAAACGGAAACGCTCGATCCCGAACAAATCTGTTTTCTGATTGTCCGTCCGGCGAAAAAGGAGGAAGGAAAAACGGAGAACGGAAAATTGTGGCTCAAACTTCTCCGTTCTTTGTTCAGCGGTCTTTACACGGCGGACAATATGGACTTTGTGCTTCGGGATGCATTCATGACCGGATACAGCACCAAAGCCTTTGATCTTGACCGTCTTTTGCACTATTCTTTTTTTACCAAACATGGTCTGACGATTCATCAGCGGGGTTTTGCCGCTTTAACCCGTTTTCTTTCGGTTCGGGCGGAACTTTTCCGGTCGGTTTATTTTCACCGGACTGTGCGGGCGATGGACATTGCCCTTGGTGCGTTATTTGCGGAAAGCAAGGATTTGTTTTTCCCCGGCAATCCGCTGGAACATCTCGCCGAGTACCGGCATTTTACGGAATGGTCGCTGCTTGTGGACGTTTCCCGATGGGACATTTCGCCGTCTGCGAGGAAACGCGATCTGGCACCGGCTTGGCATGACTTTTTACAGCGGAAAATCCCGCTGCATCCGGCGGCGGAAACAACGGCGGTGTTCAATGCCGGAGATCGGGAGCAAACATCGGTTTTTGCCGATGAGGACTCCTTCCGGCGGGCGATTGCCGCTCATCTCCCGGAATCCATGCGGTCTGTTCCGTTTGAAGTCGACATTGCGAGACATTTGCACCGTCCCGATGCTCACCGTCCGGCGGCATGGCAAAACTTTTTGTACGAACCGGTCACGGAGAAAATCCGGCTTCTGGAAGAAGAGGAATTGTTCCGGCACATTCCGCAAAGTTACCGGATTTGCCGGATTTACACGCAGTATGCGGAACAGATTGCCCCGCTTGCGGCTGCGCTGGATGCGCTGACGCATACCGGCAGCGAAGATGATGAAACCAATATGTAAGTGCGGACGGATTACAGCCCGCTGCCGCAGGGAGACCAAAATGACAGAAAAACTCGGTGTATTGAGCGACACACACGGACTTTTAGAGGAAACCAAGTTGGCGGTTCAGATTTTTCGGGACCAGCGTGTAACGGCGGTGATTCATTGCGGCGACATCGGCGGCAGTGAAATTGTCCGGGCTTTTCAGGGGATTCCGACTCACTTTGTTTTCGGCAATTCGGACGGTGAAGACGAATCGGCGGCTTCGGCGGCGCGTGAAACCGGCAACCGGCTGCACGGCTGGTTCGGTTCTCTGGAACTTGCCGGCAAACGGATTGCGTTTCTGCATGGTCATCAAAATACGCTTTTTGAAGAAACGCTGGCGAGCGGCAAGTGGGATTTAATTTGTTACGGTCATACTCATTCGGCATCGCTGCAAACGTACAATTCGGCGATTCTGCTGAATCCCGGTGCATTCCGGCGTGTTGCCCGTCCGTCTGTTGCGGTGGTTGATTTGCCGGAACTTGCTGTCAGAAGGTTTGATATTTAACGTATCCTTGCCGGATGAACAGCAGCCCGCCGGTAATTTTTGGACAGGATTTTCGGGATCATTCAAAGAATTCAAAAATATCCTGTAAAATCTTGTCAAAATCCTGTCCAAATTTCTTTTCTTGCTGCGGTCTGCCGTCTGCAATCTGCCGTCTCTCTAATTATCAATTAAAAATATGCCTGTCCGGCAGGACTGCCCGTCCGGCAAGGACTACGGCGAGACGCTTTCTCCGCCGGCGATGGTCGCAGCGGCTTTCCAAGCACCATAGTCAACCGTGTTCGGAATCATCCGCACCGAACCGTCCGCAAACAAAACGTTCACACCGCCGTTGTGGTAACTGTACGCACCATAGAAGCCGTGATTCATGTAATTTGCACCCGGAATTTTCGAGTTCGGCGGCAGAAACGCCCCGTAGGAACTGCAAAAAACCGCCCCGATAAGCCACGACGTACACCGCTGCGAATTCCAACTTTGGCTGCCGGTATTGTTGTCTTTCAATTCTTGCGGAGTTGTCCAAAGCATGTTTTTGTTAGTACCGCTCCCCAACGTAAAGTTAGAACCGATAAGTATATGATTCTTTTTGGCAGCAATGACATCGTCAATGCTCATCTCCTCCACTGCGTTTCCGTCGGAAATCGCGGCTTCGGACATTGCCATCGTGTTGCTCGTTCCGTCAGTAATGGCGGCAATATCGTAGCCGGAATTGTAGTGAAACAGACCGCCTGTTTCGTATTTGGCTTCGTTGTTCCACTTTACGAAAGGGGGATTCGCACTATTGCTGATGCGGAAAATGTTGTCGCCGGTACAGACAACGTAGTTTCCGGGAGCGGATTGGCACGCTGCGGTCTTCGGCGATGCGGTCGTTTGGT